>CAIPUP010000255.1 GCA_903868285.1 uncultured beta proteobacterium | reverse complement strand
GCCAGGCCTGCAGCTTTTCGCCTTCGGGTGTGCGCGAGCCGAGCATGACGCGATGGCCCAGGGTGAGGAAGGCGCGGCCGAGGGAACGGGCAACATCGCCCGAGCCGATGATGCCGACTTGCATGGGTGTGGTCACGGTTGGAGGGTCCTTTGAAGGTTTGTGTCGGGACGATTTGTGGCGGGGATTTGTGGAAAAATGCTAGGTAACTACTTTACTATGCGTTAGCAAGTTGTTGCGCTATTCGCGATCTGCGCCAGCCTGCTTGCCTTGCCCTTGTTTATTTTCCTGATGGAGTCCGTGTGAACGCTCCCGTAGATGCCACCCTTGCTTCTGGTCAATCCCTGGGCCAGTCCTTGCTGCGTACCGAGGACGCCACCCTGCTCACCGGCTCGGCCCAGTTCGGCGACGACCTGCCGGTGCGCGGCAACACGCTGTATGCCGCCATCCTGCGTTCGCCGCATGCCCATGCCGAGATTCTCTCCATCGACACCACGGCAGCGCTCAAGCGTCCGGGCGTGGCGGCGGTGCTCATCGGCAGCGAGGTCAAGGCCGAGACCGAGCCCTTCCTGGTCGGCGTCAAGGCGCCCATCGATGACTGGGCGCTGGCCGTGGATCGCGTGCGCTATGTCGGCGAGCCGGTGGCGCTGGTGGTGGCCAGTGATCGCTACAAGGCCGAAGACGCACTGGATGCCATCGAGGTGCTGTACAAGCCGCTGCCGGTGGCGGTCGACCCCGATCTGGCGATGCGCGAGGATGCGCCGCTGCTGTATCCGGCCTGCCAGAGCAACGTCGTGCATGACCGTGAGTTCTGCTATGGCGATCCGAAGGCGGCCTTTGCCAATGCGCCGCGCAAGGTCTCGATCGAGGTCGAGTACCCGCGCATCCTGTGTGCGCCGATGGAAGGCTATGTGGTCACGGCCGACTACAACCAGGCCGAGGACAGCTATGACGTCATGGCCAACTTCCAGGGCCCGTTCTCGGTGCTGACGGTGGTGCCGCGCGCCCTGCGTGTGCCGGCCAATCGTTTTCGTTTGCGTACCCCGCCGTCGTCGGGTGGCAGCTTTGGTTCCAAGCTGGCGATCTTTCCCTACATGGTGTTGATCTCGCTTGCCTCCAAGCGAGCCGGTCGGCCGGTGAAGTGGGTGGAAGACCGCATGGAGCATCTGGCGGCGTCCGGTTCCGGGCCCTGGCGGCGCACGCTGATCGAAGCCGCAGTGAGCGAGCAGGGCGAGATCCTCGGCCTGCAGTGCGATCACATCGAGGAATATGGTGCGGTGCTGCGCGCGCCCATGCCCGGCCCGCTGTACCGCATGCACGGCGTGACCACCGGTGCCTATGCCATCCGCAACCTGGCCATCCGCAATCGCATCGTGCTCACCAACAAGGTGCCGGTGAGCCTGGTGCGCGGCTTTGGCGGGCCGCAGATCTATCTCGCGCTGGAACGGTTGGTGCAGCGCATCGGCATCGAACTGGGTATCGATCAGCTGGAAGTGATGCGACGCAATCTGATTCCGCCGCAGGCCTTCCCGTATCAGACCGCAGCCGGTGCGCTGCTCGACTCGGGTGACTATCCGGCGGCGCTCGACAAGCTGGTGACCGAAGGCCGGCTGGATGATCTCAAGCGCCATCGCGATGCCATGCGGGCGCAGGGCAAGCTGTATGGCATCGGTCTGGCCTGCGTGGTCGAGCCGGGTGTGTCGAACATGGGCTATCTCAGCACGCTGTTGCCGCTGGAAGTGCGACGCAAATCCGGTCCCAAGGATGGCGCGATCGCCACCGCCACAGTGGCGGTGGATGGCAGCGGCATGGTGACGGTGGTTTCGGACTCCACGCCGCAGGGGCAGGGCCATCGCACGGTGCTGGCGCAGATCGTGGCCGATGAACTCGGCCTCAAGCCGCAGGACATCGCGGTCAATGTCGAACTCGATACCGCCAAGGATGGCTGGTCGATCGCCGCCGGTAACTATGCCAGCCGCTTTGCCGCCTCCACCTGCAATGCCGCCTATCTGGCGGCCGGTCGTATCCGCAAGCGTGTGGCAGCCATTGCGGCGCGGGTGCTGCAGGTGCCGGTGGAGCAGCTGGCGTTTCGTGACGGCCGCATTTTTTGTATCGACCAGCCCGACAAGGGCGTGGCGTTTTATCGCATCGCCGGCATGGCGCAATGGTCGCCCAGCACCTTGCCCGAGGGCGGGCCGGGTCTGCGCGAGACGGTGCAGTGGAGCCCGGCGCAACTCACGCCGCCTTCGGATGCGGATGAGATCAATACCTCGCTCACCTATGGATTCATCGCCGATTTCTGCGGTGTGGAAATCGATCGCAACACCGGTGTGGTGCGCATCGATCGTTATGTCTCGCTGCATGACAGCGGCCGCATCCTGCATCCGATGCTGGCCGAAGGGCAGATCCGTGGTGCTCTGGCGCAGGCCTTTGGCACCGTGCTGTACGAACAGTTCTCCTATGGTGCGGACGGCAGCTTGCTGAGCGGCACCTTTGCCGATTACCTGCTGCCGACGGCAACCGAGGTGCCCGATTCCGAGCTGCTGCACATGGAGAGCCCGTCGCCGTTCACGCCGCTGGGTGCCAAGGGCATGGGCGAGGGCAACACCATGAGCACGCCGGCCTGTATCAGCAATGCGGTGTGTGATGCGCTGGGCGTGAAGCATGTCTCGCTGCCCATCCTGCCGAGCCAGATTGCAGCCTTGCTGCATGGTGAGGAAACCCCGCCGCCAGCCGGCTTTGCGGCGCGTGGCGGTCAGGCCCAGGGTACGGGCATCGGTCGTTCAGCGCCCTCGGTGCATCGTGGCAGTGGCATGACCGGTGAAGGCAGCACCTACGTCGCGGTGCCGCCGCAGCAGGTCTGGGACAGCCTGCTCGATCCGGAATCGCTGCGGGCGGTCATTCCGGGTT
>CAIPUP010000254.1 GCA_903868285.1 uncultured beta proteobacterium | reverse complement strand
TCGGCACGCATGCTGCCCAGCAGCAGCATCACGCCATGATCACGCACGATCTCGCGGCTCATGACCTTGTGAAAATGGTGGTGCAGCACATCAAACTTGCGTGACAGCTCGTCCAGACGCGCATAGGGGATGACACAGACCTCACTGTCCTCCAGCGCCACTGCATCGCAGGTGTGCTGATCGGTGCCGATGCCATCGATGCCCAGTAGTTCGCCGGCCATCTGAAAGCCGGTGACCTGATCGCGTCCGTCCGCAGTGGCCAGGCGGGTCTTGAAAAAACCGCTGCGCACCGCGTACAGCGACTGGAAGCCATCACCGCTGCGAAACAGGCCTTCACCGCGCTTGATCTTGCGGCGGGTGTAAACCAGATCGTCCAGGCTTTCTAGCTGCTCATTGCTCAGGCCGACCGGCAGGCACAGCTCGCGCAGGTTGCAACTGGAGCAGGCCGTTTTGAGGTGAGCAAGATTGACCGGCGCTGTCATGGGCCTGACAGGCACGGCAACAACAGCGGGTGGATTTTTTTTCAGGCGATTGTTCACGGTGAGGTTCAGCATACCCTAGCTCCTTGGTGACTGCGCCAGGTTGATGATGCTGCCGGGTCAAATCCATGCTTTGACCCAGATCAATCTGCCTTGCGTGCGGCAGCGCATAGTCACGCCGTCGCCTGCCGACGATAGCGCAGCACACAAGCAAGTCGATGCTTCACACGCCGGAACCATTCATGGATACCAAGAGCCAAGCCCATCGCTTTGATGCAAGCCGTATTGACGCCGACATGGTGCGCCGCTTTGATATCAATGGCCCGCGCTACACCTCGTATCCGACTGCCGATCGTTTTGTTGAAGCTTTTGGCGCCGACAGTCACCGGCGCTGGCTGGCACAGCGCAATATCGGCGGCATCGAGACGCCCCTGTCGCTGTATGTGCATGTGCCGTTTTGCGAGAACATCTGCTACTACTGTGCCTGCAACAAAGTCATTACCCGCGATCATTCCCGGGCGCGCCAGTACCTCGACTTTCTGGAGCGTGAAGTAGCGCTGCAAATCGAGCCGTTGCAGGACCGGCGCATCAGCCAGTTGCATTGGGGTGGTGGCACGCCGACCTTTCTGTCCGAGCAGGAGATGCGACGGTTGATGACCCTGCTGCGCCAGAATTTCGAATTTTCGCCGCGCGGCGAGTATTCGATCGAAATTGATCCGCGTACCGCCAATGCGCAGAGTGTTGCGCTGCTGGCTGAACTGGGCTTCAACCGCATGAGTCTGGGGGTACAGGATTTCGATCCGGCGGTGCAAAAAGCGGTGAACCGCATTCAGTCGGAGGCCCAGACCATGGACGTGCTGGATGCCGCGCGTGCCAATGGTTTTCGTTCGGTCAACATGGATCTGATCTATGGCCTGCCGCGCCAGAACGAGGCCAGCTTCGCGGTCACCCTGGACCGGGTGCTGCAGGCGCGGCCAGACCGCCTGGCCCTGTACAGCTATGCCCATCTGCCCGAGCGCTTCAAGCCGCAGCGGCGTATCAACGCCGATGAGCTGCCAGATGCCGATACCCGCATTGCCATTTTTCTGTTGGCGCTGCGTCGTTTGTCCGAGGCTGGCTATGTCCATATCGGCATGGATCACTTTGCCCTGCCGCAGGACGAGCTGGCCGGTGCGCTGCGATCAGGCACGCTGCATCGCAACTTCCAGGGTTACAGCACCCAGCGTGATTGCGATTTGCTGGGCTTGGGTGTCTCGGCCATCAGCAAACTCGGGCCGAGCTACAGCCAGAGTGTGCGCACGCTGGAGGAGTACTACGACTGCCTCGCGCACGATCACCTGCCGATCATGCGTGGCATCGAACTGACGCCGGATGACCTGCTGCGCCGGGCCGTGATCATGGCCCTGATGTGCCAGGGTGAGCTCTCGATGGAATCGATAGAGATATCGTATCTTATTGATTTTAAAGAATATTTTAAGGAGGAGCTGGAGCTGCTCGCACGCCATGAAGCGGACGGCCTGATCAGCCTGGATAGGCACTGGATTTCGGTCACGCCGCTGGGGCGGCTGTTCGTGCGCGGCGTGTGCATGGTGTTTGACCGCTATCTGCGCGCCGGCCAGCGCCAGGCCAATTACTCGCGTGTGATCTGAACAGCGCTGCAATGGCTTTGAACTATCCATTGTTGATCACCGGTTTACTGGCCGGGCTGTTTGGCAGCCTGCATTGCCTGGGCATGTGTGGCGGTCTGGTGGCGGCGTTCTCCATGCCGCGTAACAAGACCATATCGCAGCCGAATGCCGCTGCGCTGTCCCGTATGGCGGATGTGCCGCTATTGCAACGGCATGCCGGACGCTTGCTCAGCTATGCCCTGCTCGGCGCATTGAGTGGTGGGCTGGGCGCGGCGACCCAAGTGCTGTCACAGCTATTACCGGTTCAACAGGCGCTTTATCTGCTGGCGCAATGCATGATGCTGGCGCTAGGTCTGTATGTGATGGGCTACACAGGATTGCTCGCGCCGATAGAGCGTGCCGGAGCGCTGCTATGGCAAAGGCTGCAGCCGCGCTTCGTGCTGCATCTGCCTGCTGCGAGTGTGGATCAGGGCCCTGGTATTGGCTCGCGTCTGCTGTCGGGCCTGCTGTGGGGCCTGATGCCCTGCGGCATGGTCTACGCCATGCTGGCCACTGCCCTGGTCTCGGGTGGTGCGTTGCAGGGCGCGCTGCTGATGTTGGCCTTCGGTCTGGGCACGCTGCCCATGTTGTTGGCGGCAGGTGCCACGCTGAAGCATTTGCAGCAGCTGCGTCGATCGCCCTGGGCCAGGCGTATCGCCGGTGCGGTGCTGATTGTTTTTGCGCTACAGGGATTGCTGCAATGGATGGGCGGATTTCATGGCCTGCTCGAGACGCTAGGCTGCATAAGTTAGTATGAAAATGCAGCCCGACAATTTTGTACTACAACCAAGGAGAGCAGCATGCTGAACGTTCTACTGTGTGTCGATGGATCCAAGGAATCGAACAAGGCAGTAAAAAACTTT
>CAIPUP010000253.1 GCA_903868285.1 uncultured beta proteobacterium | reverse complement strand
GCATCGACAGCGGCGTGACATCGAAACCGATGGCCCAGTTCATCAGTCCGCTGGATGCACCGGTGAAAGCCAGTACCTGGGCGAAGGTGGCCGAGCCAAAGATGATGAGAAAGCTCATCACCGTGACGCGCAAGGTGCCGATGACCGAATCGCGAAAGGCACGCCAGCTGAGAGTGCGACAGCAGGCGGCCAGCGCAATCACCGACACCGCGCCCAGCGCAGCGGCTTCGGTCGGCGTAGACCAGCCGGCAATCATGATCAGCACCGAGAACACGATCACGCCCACCATCGGAATCACGTCCACCACGATCAGGCGCAGCTTCTCGCGGCGCGACACGGCATCGGCGCGATAGGCCGGTGCCGCCTTTGGATCGATCACGGTCCAGGCCCAGATCAGCACGCCATACATGATGGCCAGCACCAGCCCGGGAATGATGCCGGCAATCAGCAGATCGCCAACATCGGTGCGCCCGAGTGTGGCCAGCAATACCGTGAGTGCCGAGGGTGGAATGATCACCGCCAGTCCGCCCACCCCCATGATCGGACCAATGGACAGATATTTGCTGTAACCGCGCCGCATCATCTCCGGCACCATCAGCGAACCGAGCAGCGCACAGGCACCCATCGACGAGCCGGCCGGTCCGGCGAAGGCGGTGCCGCCGATCAGCGTGACATAGGCCAGCCGTCCGCGCACATTGCCCAACAGCTTGTCAGCGGCATTGAAGCAGCGGGTTGCCAGACCCGTGTGATAGAACAGCTCGCCCATCAGCAGGAACATCGGTATCGGCACCAGGGCGAAACTGGTCATCGCGCCAAAGCCGTTGTTGATGATCTGACCGATGCCGGCGCCGCCGCCCATGAACAACAGCGCCGCCACGATGTTGGTACCGAAGAACGCAATCGCCACCGGTATGCCCAGCATCATGAGACCGATGCCCAGACCGAACAGAATCAGCGCCGCCCAATACCACTCCATGGCTCAGCTCCCGCGCCCGGACTGGTTCGCATCCGGATCCGACAGCGCCGCGAGAAAGCTCTCACCGCGCCACAGAAAGCGCGCGAACTCGATCGCCATCATCAGAAACGACAGCGGTATCCAGCCCACGATCATCCAGCGCGGCGCGTCAAAGGAACGCACGTCCTTGTCGTCGAGGCGAAAGTTGCGCAGTGTCACCTCGAAGCCATACCAGGCCAGCACCAGACACACGACGATGCACAGCAACCCGATCAGCACCAGCATGCGCTGTCGGGTTGCGCTGCGCAGCTGCATCAGCAGAATCTCGACATAGATGTGGCCCTTCTCGCGCACCAGCCACGGTGCCCCCATGCAGGGGATCAACAGCAGCGCGTACTCGGTGAAACTGAAGAAATGCGCCGAGCTCTGAAAGCCCAGGTTACGCAGCACCACATCCAGAAAGATGGTGGCCATCATGGCGACGATGAGCACGCCCGCAAGGACCGCCAGCGCGTTCACCAGCCAGCACCAATAGCGGCTCAGCCAGTGCTCGCTGGTCTGGCGCACACCG
>CAIPUP010000252.1 GCA_903868285.1 uncultured beta proteobacterium | reverse complement strand
TCGGAGATCCGCAACTGGATCTGTGTCGCCGCCGCCGTGGCCGAGGCCGGTCTGGCGCTGGACTGGCTGGAGTACGTGCCGGCCTACCGCTCGCGCGCGCTCACTGGCGTCGGCCTGGGCTTTGCACGCTGGGGAAAATGAGCGGCAACTGAGCCCAGGGGGTTAGCGGTACAGCGGCCCGCCAGGTCAGCAGGTCAGCAGAATTTTCCCGATGTGCTGCGAGGACTCCATCAGTGCATGCGCGGCCGGCGCATCGGCCAGAGCAAAGCGCTGATAAATCACCGGCTTGATACGACCTTGCTCCAGCAGCGGCCAGATGTGTTGTTGCAGCCTGGCCGCGATGTCGCGCTTGAACGCCACCGGACGCGGCCGTAGCGTCGAGCCGGTGATGGTGAGACGCTTGCGCATCATCTGGCTGAACGGCACTTCGCCGCTCAGGCCGCCGAGGGTGGCAATGATGGCCAGACGGCCGTCATCGGCGAGGCATTGAATCTCGCGCTGCACATAGTCGCCCGCCACCATGTCCAGCACCACATTGACGCCGCGACCGTCGGTGAGCTTGAGCACTTCGGCCACGAAATCGCTGTTGCGGTAATTGATGGCGCGATCAGCGCCCAGTTGTTCGCAGGCGGCGCATTTTTCATCGCTGCCGGCGGTGGTGTAAACCTTGTGACCCAGGGCCTTGGCCATCTGGATCGCGGTCACGCCGATGCCTGAGCTGCCGCCTTGGATCAGCAGGCTTTCCCCCGGGGCGAGGCGGGCACGATCCCAGACATTGCTCCAAACCGTCATGAACGTCTCTGGCAGTGCCGCGGCATCAACCAGGCTGATGCCCTTCGGGATCGGCATGCAGTTGTCAGCCGGGGCGGCGCAGTACTCGGCATAGCCACCGCCGGTGACCAGGGCGCACACCTGGTCACCGAGCTGCCATTGCTTGACGTCGGCGGCCATGGCCACCACCGTGCCGGACACCTCCATGCCGAGGATGTCGGAGGCGCCTGCCGGCACCGGATAGGTGCCCTTGCGCTGCGAGGTGTCGGCGCGGTTGACCCCGGCCGCAGCCACCTGCAGCAGCACTTCGCCTGCCTTCAGGGTGGGTAGCGGGCGCTGTGCCAGCTTCAGCATCTCGATGCCACCAGGTTGGGTGATGTCGATGCAACGCATCAGCGAAGGAAGATTGCTGCCGGTTTGTGACGGAAGAGTCATATCGAGGGTCTTTGCAGAAGGCGGGAAAGCGTGCCGGATTGAAAATCGCGAGCCTGCGATTGTAGCCAGTAGAATGCCCTGCACTGACACAACGCTACAGCGAGGCAGAGGCCGGCATGGACTTTCAGGCGTACAAGACACTGCGTTTCAACCGTCCGGCCGAGGGCGTGCTGGAAGTGCTGATGGGCGAGGAGGGGCGTCTGGCCACGGCCGACCATGATGGCCATCGCGAACTGGCGCAGGTGTGGCGAGATATCGATGCCGACCCGCAAACCCGTGTTGCCATCTTGCGCAGCCTGGGCAAGGGATTCTCCGGTGGTGGCGATCTGTCGCTGGTCGAGGCCATTGCCGATGATTTTGATACGCGCACGCGGGTCTGGCATGAGGCCAAGGACCTGGTCTACAACCTCATCAATTGCAGCAAGCCCATCGTCTCGGCCATGCACGGACCTGCTGTGGGTGCAGGACTGGTGGCTGGCTTGCTGGCGGACATTTCGATTGCCAGCCGCAAGGCCCGCATCATCGACGGCCATACCCGCCTGGGCGTGGCGGCGGGTGATCACGCGGCGATTGTCTGGCCGCTGTTGTGCGGCATGGCCAAGGCCAAGTATTACCTGCTGCTGTGCGAGACCCTCAGCGGCGAGGAGGCCGAGCGTATCGGTCTGGTGTCGCTGTGTGTGGATGAAGACAAGCTGGTGGAAACCGCCTACGAGGTGGCCGGCAAGCTGGCGGCGGGGGCGCAGTCGGCCATACGCTGGACCAAGTATTCGCTCAACAACTGGCTGCGCATGGCGGGTCCGAGTTTTGATGCCTCGCTGGCCCTGGAGATGCTGGGCTTCACCGGGCCGGAGGTGCGCGAGGGTATCGCCGCGCTGAAACAAAAGCGTGCGCCGAATTTCCCATTGCCGCCAACGCTGTAATCGCGTGCTGTTCTAAATGCTGCAATCGATAGCAATTGGATAGGGAGACGGGGATGCAACCTGGCCAACACATTGATGGGCCGAACGGGCCGAACAGACTGTGGCCTATGGGGATGTGCTGGCTCATCGCACTGACGCTGGTGGCACTGGTGCAGGTACCGGTGCAGGCACAGACGCAGGCGCAGACACAGACGCAGGCGCAAGCGTCGGAGCAGGCCGCGCTGCCGGGCGACATCGAGCGTTTGCTCTCGGGTGTCGTGAAGGTGCGGATGCAGGCGGTGGACAAGGCGCGATCGAGTGCCACGCTCGGTACCTCGCGCGAGGGCAGCGGTGTGCTGATTGACGGCCAGGGACATGTGCTGACCATCGGCTATCTGGTGAGCGAGGCGCAGACCATCGAACTCACCACCCGGAGCGGCAAGCTGGTGCCGGCACGGCTGGTGGCCTACGACCACCCCTCGGGACTGGGGTTGCTGCAGGCACTGGCACCGCTGGATGCCACACCGTTTCAACTCGGTTCGAGCAAGGACCTCGCGCTGCGCGACCCGCTGATGATCCTGCCCGCAGGCGGACGTGATGCCGCCAGTGCCGCGCTGCTGATCGACCGGCGCACGTTCTCGGCCAGCTGGGAATACCTGCTGGAAGATGCCTTGTTCACCTCCCCGCCGACGCTGCAATGGGCCGGTGCCGCCCTGGTCAATCGCGATGGCCAGTTGCTGGGCATCGGCTCGCTGCTGGTGCGCGACTCGGCCGGTGCCGGCAGTGGCGTGCCGGGCAATATGTTCGTACCCATCGATACCTTGAAGGCCATCCTGCCCGACCTGCTGGCGCGGGGGCGCCGTGCCGATGCACCCCGGCCCTGGCTGGGTCTGGCGACCGAGACGGTGCAGGGGCGTTTGCTGGTGACGCGGGTGTCGCCCGAAGGTCCGGCCGATCAGGCCGGTGTGCGTGCCGGAGATATCGTGCTGGGTATCGGCGCCGATACCGTGGCCAGCCATGAGCAGCTCTATCGCCGGCTATGGCAACAGCCAGTCGGTGCGGTGATTACGCTGCGGGTATTGCAGGGGCCGGAGCTGCGTCAGATACCGGTGCAGTCCATCGACCGCATGCAGTATTTTCGCCAGGGCACGGTGTATTGAAATGACGCTGGCAGCGTAGCGCTGTTACTGCCCCAGCCATTGCAACAGCCCATGCAGGGTGCTGGCCATGGGTGGCGCGGGTTCATCGCTGTCCCAGGCCTTGTCGTCGCGGTTGAGCCAGAACACCTGCAGGCCGGCGGCGCGTGCGGCGCGCACATCCAGTGCGGCATCGTCACCCACATGCAGCACCTGCGCCGGCGGTAACGCGAGCTGTTCACAGGCGGCAGCGAAGATCGCCGGATCGGGTTTGGCGACACCAATGCGCGAGGATGAAAATTCATGCGTGAACCTGTGCGCGATACCGATGCGCTGCAAGTTGGCATTGCCATTGGTGAGCGTGGCCAGGGTGTAGTGCTGGCCCAGTGCCGGTAGCACGGTTGGCACATCGTCATAGAACTGCACGGCGTTGCGGGCCGTGAAATAGGCCT
>CAIPUP010000251.1 GCA_903868285.1 uncultured beta proteobacterium | reverse complement strand
TGCGCTGCTGATCGAATCGGCGATGGTGAAACAAGCCAGTCCTAGCGCCAATATCCGCCTGCGAGAACGCCAGGGTAGCGGTTGCCTGCTGCGCATGGACAGCGAGGGCTGGGTCGAGCGGCGCAGCCTGCGCGAATGGGTGGCACAGTTACTTTCAGATGCCAGCGAATTACAAACTGACGAACACTTCGGCGTATTCGAATCAGTACGCGCCGCACGAGAACGACTGGCTGATCTGGCGCGCACTCAACGACTGTGTACCCAGCGTCTGGGTATCGATATCGGCAGCGGCATCACCGCCCGGGCGCGCCGCGGCAAGGCTGCAGACAACAATACCGGCAAGACCACGGCCAAGATTGCAGCCAACAAACCCTGCTTCGGCCGGCAGTTGAATCAGTGCGATGGCGTCTGCGTCGGCGTGATCAGCGGCAGCGAACATGCTGCGCGCCTGCGTCAGAGTCTGGCGCATTGGCGCATGCCGGTCTGGCCGCTCAGCGGGCCGGGCTGGGTGATAGAGCAACGCGACATCGAGGACACCACCGGCGATGCAGCCCCGGCGGCGCAATGGCATGTATTCGATCGCTGGTGCTATCTGGGCAGCGCCAGCGATATCGAGGCGGCACAGGCATTGATACAAAACGCGGAGCGACGCTTTGATATCGATGCCTTTCGCCTGTTGCAGACCTGGATGGGCGAAGGCAGGGTCAGCTTGCTAGGGGCCTGATGCGATGGTGCCCGGGGCCGGAATCGAACCGGCACGGCGGTTAAGCCGAGGGATTTTAAGTCCCTTGTGTCTACCAGTTTCACCACCCGGGCTGGGCTGGGCGCGCGACGCAGCGCGCTGGCATTGCATTACAACAGAACTGGAGGCGGGGGTCGGAATCGAACCGGCGTAGACGGCTTTGCAGGCCGCTGCATAACCACTTTGCTACCCCGCCGTGGGGAAGCTTCGCGTGGGAAAACTGGCTGGGCGCAAAGCGCTTACAACCCGTTTTCACAGGCGGAGCAGGCTGGAACAAAAAGAGGAACAACGCCTGCAGATCGTTGTTCCTCGGAATTCTGGAGCGGGAAAGGAGTCTCGAACTCCCGACCTCAACCTTGGCAAGGTTGCGCTCTACCAACTGAGCTATTCCCGCGAGAACGCAAATTGTAACCCGAAAAATGCTGGCTGCGCAAACTTGCCTGCCGAAAAAACCTGCATAACGAACCGGCGCTAGCCAGCCGCTATTCGGTTATTGCGCTACTCCAGCGGCCCTTCGCTGACGATAGGCCCGGCCAGCTTCATGTAGTAGAGCATCGACAGCAGCGTGAGCAAGGAGGCAATCCAGATCAGCACGGTGCCCAGCCACATCGGATCGAAGTTGGCGATCGGATCGTGATACAGCAGCAAGGGTATCGCCACCATCTGCGCGCCGGTCTTGATCTTGCCTAGCAGGTTGACTGCCACGCTGCCCGAACGTCCGAGCTTGGCCATCCATTCGCGCAGGGCCGAGATCGCAATCTCTCGACCGATGATGACGATGGCAATCGCGGCATGGGTGCGATCCAGTTGCACCAGCAAAATCAGCGCCGCAGTCACCATCAGCTTGTCGGCCACCGGGTCGAGAAAAGCGCCAAAGGCCGACATCTGACCGAGCTTGCGCGCCAGATAGCCATCGAGCCAGTCGGTAAGTGCGGCCACGGAAAAGGCGATGGTAGCGAACAGATTGCGCTCCCAGGGCGAGAGCCAGCTATCGGGAACATAGAACACGCCGACAATGAGCGGAATCATGACGATCCGCAGCCAGGTCAGAAGATTGGGCAAGTTGAACATAGCGCTTGAGGCTGAGTTGGCAGACATTGGGTGTTCAATCACCATGTAGTTGCTGATAGATGCGCTCTGCCAGCGTGAGACTGATGCCCGGCACCTGCGCCAGGTCCTGAACACTGGCCCCCATCACGCCTTTCAGTCCCCCCAGGCGCGCCAGCAATTCCCGACGCCGCTTGCCGCCAACGCCACTGATCCCCTCAAGCGTCGAGGTTACCCGCTTTTTCGCACGCCGCGCCCGGTGCCCGGTGATGGCAAACCTGTGCGCCTCATCACGCACCGTCTGGATCAGATGCAGTCCAGGATGGTCGGCTGCGAGCAACAACGGTTCGCTGCAACCCGGCGACCACAGCTCCTCCTCGCCCGGTTTACGCTCCGGCCCCTTTGCCACACCAATGAGCGCGATCTCGTTCAGGCCCAACTCGGCCAATGCCGATACCGCCATGCCAAGCTGCCCCGGACCGCCGTCGATCAGCACTAAATCCGGTGCAACGCCGTCGCCGCTGACTAATTTTCCGTAGCGGCGCTCGATGGCCTGGCGCATCGCTGCATAGTCATCACCCGGGGTAATACCCTCGATGTTGTAACGCCGGTATTCACCGCGACGCATTTCCAGCCGGTCGTACACCACGCAGGAAGCGACCGTGGCCTCGCCGCCCGTGTGGCTGATGTCAAAGCATTCGATCCGCTGCAGCGCGTCAGCCCCTGGCAGTGCATCGCCAAACGCATCGTGCAGCGCCTCCTGTAATGCACGCAGGCGCAACTCCTGATTGCCGGTTTCCAGCTGACGCTGACGCAGGGCATGCAGCGCATTCTTGCGCGCCATGTCGAGCCAGGCGCGACGATCGGTTGCCGGACGACTGACGACATTGACACGATGTCCGGCATGGTCACTGAGCCAGGCTTCGATACCGCTGCCGCGAGCCGCCTCGCCGGCGATCAATACCCCCGGCACCGGCCGCTCCAGATAGTGCTGGGTCACGAAGGCCGACAGCACATCGGCCTCGTCGCTGTCGCGCGCATTGCTGGGAAAAAAACTGCGGTCCCCGAGCTGACGACCGCCACGGATCATCACCAGATTGACGCAGGCTACGCCCTGCTCCATCGCCACGCCGATGACATCGGCATCGGCATCATTGGCGGTGTCGGCATACTGCTTTTGCGCCATGCGCGCCAGCGACTGCATCTGATCGCGAAACACTGCCGCCTGCTCATATTGCAAGGCCTCGGCCGCGGCCTGCATGCGTTGATCGAGGCGTTGCAGCACGGCATCACTGCGTCCATCCAGAAACAACGCTGCGCTGGCCACATCTTCGGCATAGTCAC
Organism: uncultured beta proteobacterium; assembly: GCA_903868285.1. Lineage (GTDB taxonomy): Bacteria > Pseudomonadota > Gammaproteobacteria > Burkholderiales > SG8-39 > CAIPUP01. Next base: position 21,365 of record CAIPUP010000251.1, on the reverse strand, counting down.
TCTCGCTCACCAAGCCGACGCAGGGGCCAGAACAACGCCGGATCTGATGCAGCAGGCACGGCCGCGAGCGATTGCGAAACACCGAGTCCTCGCAGGTGCGCAGGCGAAATACCCGCTGCAACAGTTGAATGCTGTCACGCACCGCCCCGGTATGCGGAAACGGTCCGAAGTAACGGTTCTCGCTGTCGAGGCTGCCGCGATGAAACGCCATGCGTGGAAAGGCATCACCCGTCAACATCAGATAGGGATAGGACTTGTCGTCGCGAAACAGGATGTTGTAGCGCGGCGTCAACGATTTGATGAGGTTATTTTCCAGCACCAGCGCCTCGACCTCGGAGCGGGTGACGGTGATCTCGACCGAGGCGATCTGCGCCACCATCATGGCGATACGCGGCCCCAGCCCGGTCTTGCGGAAATAAGACGAGACGCGCTTTTTCAGATCGCGTGCCTTGCCGACATACAGCACCTCCGCTGCGCTGCCGAGCATGCGATAGACCCCGGGCAACGACGGCAGGCTGGCGATCAGGGCTGCAGCATCGAAGGACTGCGCGGGACTGGTTTCAGCGGTATCGGTCATGACAGATTCAGCCTAGACATTGCGTTCGACAGGCTCAGCCCAGATGCGCTCGAATGGACTGAAATACCGCCTCGAACATCTCGCTGGTCAGGCGTCGGGTATTGGTGTTGTAACGACTGCAGTGATAGCTGTCGAACAAGCTGAAATCAAAACCTTTTTCGGCGATGACATGTGCTGCGCCATGGGCGAAGCGATAGGCCGACGACTTGCGGCCTGCCGCCATCAGCACCGCCTGGTGCGCCACCGTGCCCAGCGCCAGCACGGCACGCGGTTTCGCATGTGCCAGTTCCGCAGCGAGAAAATGGTTGCACTGCCGCATCTCTGCTGGCAGCGGCTTGTTCTGCGGCGGCAGACATTTCACCGCATTGGTCAGACGTGCCCGCAGCAACTGCAAACCATCCTGCGGATCGGCTGTCCCGACGCGATCGGCGAAGCCGAAGCGATGCAGCGTTTGGTACAGCAGGATGCCGGCGTAATCGCCGGTGAACGGGCGGCCGGTGCGATTGGCGCCATGCATGCCCGGCGCCAGACCCACGATCAGCAGATCGGTCTGGCTGCTGCCCTGTGGTCCAGCCGGCGAAGCCAGCGCGCTGCCAAACGGTGGCACTGGCAAGGCGAAGTAATCCGGATGATCACGCCTGACATCGCCAAGGAAGTCGGCCAACCGCGGGCAGGCCCGGCAGGCGGCGTCATAGATTGCCGGCGGACTCACCAGGCTCATGTCGCGCCGCCGGACTTGCCCGGCACCTCGGCTTCGCCCGGCACCTCGGCTTCGCCTGGCACCTCGGCTTCGCCCGGCACCTCGGCTTCGCCGACGGCCACACCACCACTACGCTGCGGCGTGGCGACAACCAGCGCCTCCAGCCGCGCCAGGTTATCCAGTGCCGCGCGATAGCGGCTGTCGCGTTCCAGCGTCGCGGTCAGGGGACGGCCGCGCATGCGTCGCACATGACGCGGCTTGAGCAGCGGCGCCTCCAGGCCATCGAGCAACTGCTGGGCCGAGGAAGGGTCGTTGCACAGCAGGATCATGTCGCAGCCGGCGGCCAGCGCCAGTTGCGCCCGCTGCACCACGGTACCGGCGCTGTGGGCACCGGCCATCGACAGATCGTCGCTGAAGATCACGCCATCAAAGCGCAGTTTTCGGCGCAGTTCACGCTTCAACCACAGGCGTGAGAAGCCGGCCGCCTGAGGATCGATGCGGCTGTACACCACATGTGCCGGCATCACTGCGTCCAGACCGAGCGGAATCAGGCGCCGATAGGGCAACAGGTCATCGCGCTCGATGTCGCGCAAGCGCCGCTCATCCACTGGCAAGGCGTGATGCGAATCGGCTTCGACATAGCCATGCCCGGGAAAATGCTTGCCGACACTGGCCATGCCCGCCGCCTTCATGCCGGCCATGAGCGAGGCCGCCAGCATGCTCACCACCTCGGCACTGGTGGCAAAAGCACGATCGCCGATGACACCACTGCGGCCATAGTCCAGATCGAGCACTGGCGCGAAACTGAAGTCGATACCATCCCGCAGCAACTCTCGAGAGAGTATGTAACCTATTGATTCTGAACAACAATTTGCAAATTCTGGATTCTCCCTCCAGAGCTCGCCCAGGCGCGCCATGGCCGGCAAGCGGGTGTAGCCGTCACGAAAACGCTGCACCCGACCGCCTTCATGATCGACCGCAATCAACAGCGCTGGCTGGCGCAAGCCCCGGATCTCGGCGGTAAGCGCCTGCAATTGCGCACGCGACTGAAAATTGCGTGCAAACAGAATCACCGCGCCCACCGAGGGATGGCACAGACGCTGACGCTCCTCGTTGCTGAGCGCGTAGCCAGCGACATCGATCATGACGCTGCCCAGTGGCAGCTTGATGGCTTGCGAGTCGTTTGCATTCATGCGACGGGTCCTTCCAGGATGACGAAGGCACTGGCCATGCCAGTCTCGTCCGTGATGCTCAGATGCGAACGCGCTACGCCACGCTGCTGCATCAGGCCTTGTAATGCATCGGAGTAGCGCAGCACCGGACGACCGGAACGCTCGTTCTCCACCCAGACGTTGTGCCAGTTGACCGGAAAATGAATGCCGGTTCCCATGGCTTTGGAGAACGCCTCCTTGGCCGCGAAGCGCTTGGCCAGATAGGCCGCGGGCTTGCGATGCCGGGCGAAGCGCGTCAGTTCACTGGCCACCAGAATCTTGGCGGCGAAGCGCGGCCCGAAACGGTCCAGCGCGGCCTGAATCCGACCGATCTCGCACAGATCGGTGCCGATACCGATGATCAATGCCCACCCGCCACAACCTGGGACGCCCGGTCAGACGAGGCGTCGATACGTGCTGCGGCACTGGCCTGCGTCAGTAGCGCCTTCATCTCGCGTACCGCTTCACGCATGCCGGTAAACAGGGCGCGACTGACGATGGCATGACCAATATGCAGTTCACGCACACCCGGCAGCATGGCTACCGGTTGCACATTGTTGTAATTCAGCGCATGTCCGGCATTGAAGCGCATGCCCAGGGCACTGATAGCCTCGCCAGCCGTGCGCAGACGCTGCAACTCTGCCATCACCGCCGGACGCTCGGCATCGCGGCCACGGGTATGAAACGCCAGGGCATAAGGGCCGGTGTGCACCTCACAGACCGCAGCACCAATGCGGCGTGCGGCTTCGATCTGTGCCGGATCGGCGTCAATGAATACCGAGACCACGATGCCGGCATCCTGCAAGCGACTGACTGCATCACGCAGCGCAGCCTCACCGGCCACGATATCCAGCCCACCTTCGGTGGTGATCTCATGCCGGCCCTCGGGCACCAGCATCGCCATCTCGGGCCGGATATCGCAGGCAATCGCCACCATTTCGCTGGTGGCGGCCATTTCCAGATTGAGCTTGATGTGGGTCAGTTCGCGCAACCGACGCACATCCTGATCCTGGATATGACGGCGATCCTCACGCAGATGCACCGTAATGCCATCCGCCCCACCCAGATGCGCCTCGACCGCCGCCCATACCGGATCGGGTTCATAGGTACGGCGCGCCTGTCGCACCGTGGCGACATGATCGATATTGACGCCCAGTTCGATCAGGCTGTAAGAGGCATTGGCAGCGGCATTGATGTGATTGCGCATATTGAGCAAAGCTTTCGCGTGGTCGAGACCAGGTTACAAATCCTGCAATTCCTGAAAAATCCGCCGACTCTGCAGCGGCCTGTACTCCAGCCGGTGGTTGATCAGGGCACGCATCAGGCTTTTGGCCTGGACCAGCGTCATCGGGTTGCTGAAGTCATCGCGCGCGATATCCAGCAATGCCTGACCGTCCAGCAGCGGTGTGTCATTGCGCTGCCCAGAGGAGTTTCGGCCAGCGACCGCTACCGGTACCGGACCGCGCTCGGGCTCGTAAGTATAGGTTTTCCCACTCACGATCGGCTGCCCACTGCCAATCTCATGCTCCAGTGTCAGCGCGTAGCCAAGCTCCTTGAGCAAGGCGCGCTCGAAGCGACGCAGCACCGGCGCTTCGTCCTGGACACGCGACAATCCGGCCAGGGCCACGGTGTAGGCCTCGAACAGCGCCTCATGCGCATCGTCGCGCGGCAGCAGACGCTGCAACAGTTCATTGAGATAGAAGCCGCACAGCAGCGCCCGCCCTGCCAGCAGCGGCTGACCGCCAACCCACTCGGCGCGCGACAGGGTGCGTACCTCACCCTTGCCAAACCAGCTCAGCGCCAGCGGCTGGAACGACATCAGCTGGCCGCGCAGCACCGAGCGCGGCCGGCGCGCACCGCGCGCCACCAAGGTCAGGCGTCCGCGACCGCGCGTGAAGACATCCACCAACAGACTGGTTTCACGGTAGGGATGGCTGTGCAGCACATAGGCTGCATGGGCAGTGTCGCGCTCAACCGTCATAGCCCAGACTGGCCAGGCCGGCGGCGTTATCGGCCCAGCCGCCGCGCACCTTGACCCAGACCTCCAGATAGACCTTGCCATCGAACAGCGCTTCCAACTCCACCCGTGCACTGGAGGCGATGCGCTTGAGCGATTCGCCCTTGGCGCCGACCACAATCGGCTTATGACTATCGCGATCGACAATGATGGCGGCATGGATGCGCCGCAAGCGCCCTTCCTGCTCGAATTTCTCGATCACGACACTGGTGCCATAAGGCAACTCCTGACCAAGCAAGCGGAACAGCTTTTCGCGGATACGTTCAGCGGCGAGAAAACGTTCGCTGCGGTCGGTCATTTCATCTTCGCCATACATGGCGGGCTGCAATGGCAGGAAACCGCGCAAGGTCTTGAGCAACTCCCCCAGACCGCGCTTGCGGGCAGCACTGACCGGCACGATGGCAGCAAAGTTGCGCAATTCGGACAGGGTTTTGAGAAACGGCAGAATCTGCTCGGGCGTCTGACGGTCGATCTTGTTGACCACCGCAACCACCGGAATATTGTCAGGCAGCAAGGCCAGCACTGCCTTGTCTTCCTCACCCATGCGACCACACTCGACTGCAAACACCGCCACATCAACCTCATCCAGCGCCTGCCGCACGCCCCGATTCATCAGCCGGTTGAGCGCAGATTTATGCCGGGTCTGATAACCGGGTGTATCGACAAAAATGAATTGCGCTTCAAGATCGGTACGGATACCCCGAATACGGTGGCGCGTGGTCTGCGGCTTGTCGGAGACGATCGACAACTTTTCGCCAATCAAGACATTGAGCAAGGTGGACTTGCCGACATTCGGTCGACCGACCAGGGCGATGGTGCCGCAGCGGAATTCCGCCGGATCCATCGGCGGCAGTTCACGGGTGGGCTTAGGACTCATGCGCGGGCCTTGGGCTTTCCGGCCAATGCAATGGCCTTGAGTGCTGCATCCTGTTCGGCAAGGCGGCGACTGCTGCCGCTGCCGCGGGTGGTGACATCCAGTTTTTCGATGCGGCACTCAACCTCAAACGATTGATCGTGCGCTGCACCGCTGGTCGATACCACGACATATTCCGGTACCGCCAGCCGGCGAGCCTGCAGCAACTCCTGCAACCGGGTCTTGGCATCCTTGTCCGGCAGAGTGGGGTCAAGTTCATCCAGCGCAGTGGCATAGAGAGTCAGTATCACCGCCTGCGCCGAGGGGTAGCCGCCATCGGTATAAACCGCACCGAATATCGCCTCCAGCGCATCCGCGATGATGGAGGGGCGGGTGTGACCACCGCTTTTCAACTCGCCTTCGCCCAATAAGAGAAGGTCACCCAGATCGAGCGCCTGCCCAACCCTTGCCAACGACTCCTGGCGTACCAGACTGGATCGCAGACGAGACAGATCGCCTTCCTTCTGCCTGGGAAACCTGCGGTACAGCTCCGCCGCCATCACGCAGTTGAGTACGCCATCACCGAGAAACTCGAGTCGTTCGTTGTGCGGGCTGCCATGACTGCGATGCGTCAGCGCCCGGGTCAGTAATGCCGGCTGATTGAAGCTGTAGCCAAGCGCCTGTTGCAATCGCTGCTGGTTCAGCATGCCGCCGCAGCAGCGCGCACAGGCCGCCCCATCATGCGCAACATCAGTGAAAGCGTCCGATACGGCCAAGGTCGCTGAAGTTGAACCAGACGAAGAACGCCTTGCCGACGATGTTCTGCTCTGGAACAAAGCCCCACACGCGACTATCCAGCGAGTTGTCGCGGTTATCGCCCATCATGAAATAGTGACCGGCGGGCACGGTGCAACTGAAGCCACTGCTGGTGTAGTTGCATAGCTCACGATTGGGAAACTGCCGAATCATCGGTACTTCCGCCGGCGCATCCTCATCGATCAGGATGGCATGTTCGCGCATACCGATTTTTTCCTCGAAATGCTTGGAGTACTGGATGCGCTCCCGATGCAGATAGTCGGGCAAGGGCTTACGCGGCACCATCTGACCATTGATGCTGAGCTGCTTGTCGGTATAGACGATGCGATCACCCGGCACACCCACCACGCGCTTGATGTAATCCACCGACGTGTCTTCAGGGTAGCGGAACACCATCACATCGCCACGCTGCGGCTGCTCCAGATCGAGCACCTTCTTGTTGATCACCGGCAGCCGTATGCCATAGACATACTTGTTGACCAGAATGAAATCGCCGATCAACAACGTCGGGATCATCGAGCCGGAGGGAATCTTGAACGGCTCGATCACGAACGAGCGCAGCGTGAACACGATCAGAATCACCGGAAACAAACTGGCCGGGTACTCCACCCACCAAGGTGCGTTACCCGCCTCGCCAGTGGCCGCCTGACGTTGCAGCCGCGCCGGACGCAGGGCAAACCAGTCGTAACACCAGAACACCGCCGTGAACAACAGCAGGCAGAACAGAATCAGCGCGAAATTCATTTTCCCTCCACCTGCAGAATGGCCAGGAAAGCCTCCTGCGGTATTTCAACCGAACCGACCTGTTTCATGCGTTTCTTGCCGGCCTTCTGCTTTTCCAGCAGCTTGCGTTTACGACTGATATCACCACCGTAACACTTGGCCAGCACGTTCTTGCGCAGCGCCTTAATGCTCTCGCGGGCAATGATGTGCGCACCGATGGCGGCCTGCACAGCCACATCGAACATCTGCCTTGGGATCAGCTCGCGCATGCGTGCCGCCAGATCACGTCCGCGATAGATCGCGTTATCCCGATGCACGATCAGCGACAGCGCATCCACCTTGTCGCCGTTGATCAGGATGTCGAGCTTGACCATCTCCGCCGCACGATATTCAAGGAACTCGTAATCCAGCGAGGCATAACCACGACTGGCTGACTTGAGCTTGTCGAAGAAATCCATCACCACTTCGTTCAGGGGCATCTCGTAGCTGAGCAGAACCTGGCGCCCGAGGTACTGCATATTCTTTTGCACCCCACGCTTCTGCGTGCAAAGGGTGATGATCGCCCCGACATATTCCTGCGGCAGAAAAATCGATGCGCTGATGATGGGCTCGCGAATCTCTTCGATCTTGGACGGATCAGGCATCTTGGCCGGGTTCTCCACCCGCAGCTCAGTGCCATCACGCAGCCTGACCTCATACACCACCGTCGGCGCGGTGGTGATGAGGTCCATGTCGTACTCACGCTCCAGGCGCTCCTGCACGATGTCCATGTGCAGCAGGCCGAGAAAGCCACAGCGGAATCCAAAACCCAGCGCCTGCGACACTTCCGGCTCAAACTGCAGCGAGGCATCGTTCAATCGCAGCTTGGTCAGCGCGTCACGCAAGCCCTCATACTGATTTGATTCGACCGGATACAAGCCAGCGAACACCTGTGGCTTGATCTCCTTGAAGCCGGGCAACGAAGTCTCGGCCTTGCGGTCAGCATGGGTCAGGGTGTCGCCGACCTTGGCCTCGTTCAGCTCCTTAATGCCGGCGATGACAAATCCCACTTCACCCGCAGAGAGGGTTTGCCGACTGACCGAATGTGGCGTGAATACGCCCAGCTGATCACACAAGTGTGTGGCGCCAGTCGCCATCAGTAATAGCTTGTCCTTGATGCGCAGCGTTCCCTCCATCACCCGCACCAGCATCACCACGCCGACATAGTTGTCGAACCAGGAGTCGATGATGAGCGCCTTAAGCGGGTTGTCCGGACTGCCACTGGGCGGAGGAATACGCGCCACCACGGCTTCCAGAATGTCATCGATGCCCTGGCCGGTCTTCGCGCTGCACAGAATGGCATCGCGCGCCGGTATGCCGATGACATCCTCGATTTCCTTGATGGCCTGCTCCGGGTTGGCCGAAGGCAGATCAATCTTGTTCAGTACCGGCACCACTTCCACACCGAGCTCGATGGCGGTGTAGCAATTGGCTACGGTCTGTGCTTCCACGCCCTGCGACGCATCCACCACCAGCAGGGCACCCTCACAGGCTGACAGCGAGCGGCTGACCTCATAGGAGAAGTCGACGTGGCCCGGGGTGTCGATCAGGTTGAGCTGATAGATCTGGCCGTCACGCGCCTGATATTTCAGTGCCGCCGTCTGGGCCTTGATGGTGATGCCACGCTCGCGCTCCAGGTCCATGGAGTCGAGTACCTGCGATGACATCTCGCGGTCGGACAGGCCGCCGCAACGCTGAATGAACCGATCCGCCAGCGTGGACTTGCCGTGATCGATGTGGGCAATGATGGAAAAATTTCGGATGTGCTGCATAGAGGGCCGCATCAAGGGCGGCTGGATGGCCTGGGAAATGGCCTGACGGCCCGGTCATGACAGTGTTGGTGCACTGGAATACGCAAGGATGCGCCAACACTGCGATGTAACAGCTTGAATTTTAGCCGATTTCCCTCATCCACGCGGTGTTTCCGGGCGTACCGTGACAAACACATTGGCCTCGCCCCGTCGCACATGCAGGGTGATGCTGGCCGCTCGATCCAGTTTGGACAAGACCTCGTTGAACTGTGTGGCGGTGGTGATTTCGCTGGACTGTCCCTTGCTGGTCAGGGCCACGATCACATCACCCTGGCGCAGTTCCAGCTTGGAGCGCACCTCCTGCACCACCACACCCCCGGCCAGATTGCGCTCACGCTTTTGCTCTGCACCCAGGTCGCTCACCATCAGTCCAAGCCTGCCGATGGCCGCCAGCTCGGTACGCGCGGGGCTGGGCGTTTGCGTCGGGCGGGAGGTCAGCCGATCCTCAGGCACCTCTGCCACCACGATGGCGAACTCGCGCCGCGCGCCCTTGCGCCAGACCTCGATGCTGGATTTGCTGCCAGGCTTGGTATTGCCAACGATGCGCGGCAGGTCGCTCGAGGCCGCCACTTCCTTGCCATCAAACCTGAGGATGATGTCACCGCTCTCGATACCCGCCTTCTCGGCCGGACCAGCCTTTTCCACGCCATTGACCAGCGCACCTGCCGCCTTGGGCAGCCCGAAGGACTCGGCCAGCTCGCGCGACACCTCCTGGATCACCACGCCAATGCGACCGCGACTGACGCGTCCGTACTGACGCAGCTGCTGCTGTACATCCATCGCCACATCGATGGGGATCGCGAAGGACAGCCCCATAAATCCGCCAGTACGACTGTAAATCTGCGAGTTGATGCCAATCACCTCACCGCGCATGTTGAACAAGGGGCCACCCGAATTGCCAGGGTTGATGGCGACATCCGTCTGAATGAAGGGCACGATATTTTCCGAGGGCAAGCTGCGACCCTTGGCGCTGACAATGCCGGCGGTGACCGTGTTGTCAAAGCCAAAGGGCGAGCCAATGGCCAACACCCATTCGCCTACCCGCAGCTTGGTTGGATCACCCAGTCGTACCGTGGGTAGCGCGCTGGCTTCAATCTTGATTAACGCCACATCCGTGCGCTTGTCGGTACCGATGACCCTGGCCCGGAATTCCCGCTTGTCGGTCAGCTTGACGTTAATTTCTTCAGCATTTTCAACAACATGCGCATTAGTCAGGATGTAGCCATCAGCACTGACAATAAAACCCGAACCGAGCGAGCGGCTCTCCGGCTCACGCGGCGATGGCGACTGGCCCTGCCCCGGCTCACGCGGCAGAAAGCGTCGGAAGAACTCATAGAACGGATCGTTCTCGTCCAGCTGGGGTGCCTGCTGGCTACGCGGTGTGGTACCGGCGTTGCGCTGTGGGCGAACCTGGGTGGTACTGATATTGACCACAGTAGGACCTTGCTGCTCCACCAACTGCGTGAAATCCGGCAGATCACGCGCCTGCGCTGTCGCCGGCAGTGGAAGCTGTGCAGCCAGAATCAAGAGCGTTATCGCCAAAGTCGCCAATAGCCGATGCTTAAACATAGTCACACCTGAAAAATGAAGGGTTACGCCGCGCGGCACGTGGGAATACGGCTCAGCAAAGCAGGATGCTACGGCGACGGTCGCCGATACTCCACCGAATTGGCGATCAAACGCAGACTTTCAAGGGGGGCTTCGCCCATCGCGGTGACTCGATAACCGGACAATTGCCGCGAAAAGAGACTGACAACGCCTTGGCGGGCGGCTCCCAGCGGGGTCTGACTGACCGGCATATCCGGCTCGATGAATAGCGAAATGGCAGTCAGGCCATCCGACATCACTACATGCCGCACCGCAGCCGTTCCACCCAGACGGCGCTTGAGTTCGGTGCGCTTGCGAAAGCCATTGAGCTGGCCTGGCACCTGCCAGCCCTCCTCGTCCAGCCGAGACTCGCTGACGGCCGACTCCTGCACCCGCCAGCCCTTGGCGCGATGTTGAAAACGCGAACGCAGCTTCTCTCGCGACACCGGGCCAATCTGCAACTCTGAAAAATAAAACTGCTCCACCGACTCATGACGCTCATTGAAAACGCGCGACTTGATCAACATGCCGCTGGCCATATCGGCCCAGAGTCGATAGCCGTAGCGCAACTGATCACGCGGCGAGAGCTCGATCACCTGGCACTCAAATCCCGCGACGCGCTCCTGCTTGCCCGCACGTACCTCGTAGTTTTCCTCCAGCTCGCTCAACGATGCGGGTAATACGGTCGGGAAAGTACCAACTGGCTGCGAGCGGTCGCGCTTGACCGTCTGGCTGCCCGGTAGATAGCTGATCACCTCATCGCCACGCCGGATCACCTCGCGTGGCATGCCATCCAACGACTCGAGCCGCTCTTCCGTCATGCTACTGCTGACCAGTCGAGCGATGCGTGAGGTTTCAGAGTGGTCGGCACGCTGATACACCATGACACCGGAGAAAGACAGTTTGCGCGTCGCCTGATGAATGCGCTGCAACCAGCGCTGGGCGTCGGCCGAGGCGGTAGTGGCGGCATCCCCTTCGGCGCGACCGCCGATGCTAACCAGAGACAAGCCGGTGAAAACGCCGCACAGGGCAAGCCGCTGCCAACGCGTCGCAGCGGCAACCCTTACCAGGCCCGATGCAACGCTTTGCTCCACGGCGTTCATCGGGCCGCACCCTCGCTCACCACCAGCCTGGCATAGCCGGCGATGCTGCTCATCATGGGTGCGGAGGACACTTGCTCATGTGCCAATCGATGTTCCTGCATGGCCGAGGTTTGCGGCGGTTCTTCGCTGGATGCCTTCGGCACCGATGCCGTACCTGCGATCGACATCGACTGGGGTGTCGACGGCGCTGCAGGCGATTGCTCCAGCACGGCGATTTGGCTTGCAGACTCGCTGGGCAGCAGCACGCCCAAATGCAGGGCCAGGCCACCAACCATAGCTATCGCTGCCAGACTGGCTGCCAGGGACATCGCCCAGCGTTTCGGACGATTCCGGCGAGACTGTTCAACGGCAACACTGTGCGCCGGTTCAGCGACCAGGCAAGCACTGACCCGGGCCCGAATATCCCCCTGAGGCTGGCCACGTAAGGCATCACCGATCAGTTGGTAGGTCTCCCAGTGCTGACCCAGTGCCTCGTCCTGCGCCAGCTGCTGCAACAGCGCGTCGACCTCTTGTGCGGAGGCCTGATCGTCCATCATGGCGGATATCCGTTCCTGCATGCTCACCACCTCTTGTTATTGCCGCTGTCAATCAGCGGTTTAAGACGTGCCGCAATGGCGTCCCGAGCCCGAAATATTCTCGAGCGCACGGTACCCACCGGACAATTCATCGCACTGGCAATTTCTTCATAGCTCAGACCCTCAATCTCGCGCAGCGTGATCGCGGTTTTCAGATCCTCACCAAGCGAATCCATGGCGCTATTGACCGCCTCACCGACCTGGCGCGACATCATCAATGACTCCGGCGTGTTGATGTCGCGCAGCAGCTCGCCGTCGTCGCGCTGTTCGGCATCCTCACTGCTGAACTCGGTAGCAGTTGGCGCTTTGCGTCCCTGCGATACCAGATGATTCTTGGCTGTATTCAGACCAATCCGATAAAGCCAGGTATAGAACGCACTGTCTCCACGAAAGTTCGGCAATGCCCGATAGGCACGGATGAAGGCATCCTGGGCCACATCCTCGGCCTCGGAGGGGTCCTTCACCAAGCGCGACACCAGGCGGATCAGGCGGCGCTGGTATTTACTGACAAGGAGGTCGAACGCCCGCTTGTCGCCGCGCTGAACGCGCTCGACCAGTTGCTGATCCAATTCCCGGTCTGTCATCGAGCACTCATTGGTTGCCAGCTTGATTGCGCCGCAGACATCTGCTCGCTCAAACATTCACCGCTGCAAGACCATCGTTTCTGGCAATAGTTCATTGCGTGATCACAGTTTGTCCGGCAAGCGCTTGTAACAACACGCGCAATCGTCGCAACGCGTCCTGATCGGCACTGCCCGGGGCAAGTAGTAGCCAGCGACGCTGCAGGCCGGATTGCAAGGCAATGACCGTCAGCCAAGGATGAATGACGCTGACCTCAGCCAGCCGCCCCTGTGACCAGCTGGAATTACGACATTGCCAGCGCGCCTCACCGCTGTCATCGAGCTGGAAACGGGTGACACTGACAACATCGCGCAGCCGCAGGTAACGGATACCGCGATGAAAAATCAGCGTCAGGCCACTCAAAACCAGAGCAAGGGCAAGCGCGGGCAGCAGGGGAAACAGGACGGCGGCAGCAACACCACAACTGACACACCAGGACGCCAGTAATACCGGTGAAGGCCTTAAAACCAGTATCAAAGGCGGGCTCACACCCGGGTAAAGACCAGCGTCCCGTTGGTGCCGCCGAAACCAAAGGAGTTGGACAGTGCCACCTCCATGGTCATATCACGGGCGGTGTTGGCGACGTAATCCAAATCACAACCTTCGCCGGGATTGTGCAGATTGATAGTCGGCGGTGAGATTTGGTTGTACATCGCCAGGGCGGTAAATACCGCTTCGATGCCACCAGCCGCGCCCAACAGATGACCGGTCATGGACTTGGTGGAGTTGACCGCCACCTTGTAGGCATGGTCGCCAAAGCAACGTTTGACCGCGATGGTCTCGGCCAGATCACCCAGTGGGGTGGAAGTGCCGTGCGCATTGAGATAGCTCACGCGCGATTTTTCAATGCGAGCATTGCGCAGCGCGTTGCTCATGCAGCGTGCCGCGCCCTCACCGTCCTCGCACGGTGCGGTAATGTGGTTGGCGTCCGCACTCATGCCATAGCCAGCCAACTCGCAATAGATGCGCGCGCCGCGACGCTTGGCGTGCTCATATTCTTCCAGCACCAATACGCCTGAACCCTCGCCCAGCACGAAGCCATCACGATCCTTGTCCCAGGGACGGCTGGCCGCCTGCGGGTCATCGTTTCGGGTGGACAAGGCTCTTGCCGCATTGAATCCGCCCACGCCAAGCGGAGATACGGTGGATTCGGCCCCACCAGCGATCATGACATCGGCGTCGCCATATTCGATCAGACGCCCCGCTTCACCAATGCTGTGATTGGCCGTGGTGCAGGCCGTGACAACGGCCAGATTCGGACCTTTGAGTCCGTGCATGATGGAAAGCTGCCCGGAGATCATGTTGATGATCGAACCGGGCACAAAAAATGGCGAAATCTTGCGCATGCCGCCTGCAGCGTAGGCGATCTGGGTATCCTCGATCAGCGGCAGTCCGCCGATTCCGGAGCCGATGCACACCCCGACCTGCTCGCGTTCCACCTTGTCCAGATCCAGGCCGGAATCGCGCAGCGCATCGATACCTGCCGCCAGACCGTAATGAATGAAGGTGTCAAAGCGCCGCACTTCCTTGGCCGGCAGATAGCTGGCAGGGTCGAAATTACGCACCTCGCCAGCAATTTTTGTGGGGAAGGTTGCGGTATCGAAACGACTGATTGGTCCGATACCGGAACGACCCGCGGTAACCGCCTCCCAAGCCTGGGCGACGGTATTACCGACCGGGGAGATGATCCCAAGGCCGGTCACCACAACGCGGCGACGAGTCATGCTGAGACCGGAACGTGCGCTAGTTGAGAAAAGCGGAGCAACAACGGCATGCGCCGCCGCGCTCAGGCCTTCTTGCCGTGGGCAGTAATGAAGTCGATGGCCTGCTGCACCGTGGTGATTTTCTCGGCCTGCTCATCCGGAATTTCGGTTTCGAATTCCTCTTCCAGCGCCATCACCAGTTCCACCGTATCCAGAGAATCGGCGCCCAGATCATCCACGAACGACGATTCATGTTTGATATCGGCTTCGTTGACGCCCAGCTGCTCGGCGACGATTTTCTTGACACGTTGTTCGATGTTTTCCATTGCAAGACCTTCCTGTTTGAGTGCCATTTAAGCCAATGGCGCGCATATCTGATGACGTTCTTACTACCGTATTTCAGACAACGGCGCGCATTGTATCAGAACCAAAACTGCGCAAAAAATCTGAATCAATTCATGAACATGCCACCATTTACATGCAATGTGGTACCGCTCACATAGGCGCCGCCAGGCGAGGCCAAATAGACAACCGCCGCCGCAATGTCCTCGACACTGCCCAACCGGCCGAGCGGAATCTGCCCGAGCAGGCCATGACGTTGTTCCTCGCTCAGAGCGCGCGTCATGTCGGTATCGATGAAACCCGGCGCAACACAATTGACAGTAATGCCACGGCTACCGATTTCACGTGCCAGAGAGCGCGTCATGCCGCCGATACCGGCCTTGGCCGCGGCATAGTTAATCTGACCCGCATTACCGGCTGCCCCCACCACCGAGGTGATATTGATGATGCGACCGGCGCGCGCCTTCATCATGCCGCGCAGCACTGCACGCGACAGCTTGTAGACCGAGCGCAGATTGGTGTTGATTACCGCATCCCACTCCTCGTCCTTCATCCGCATGGCGAGGTTGTCGCGCGTGATACCGGCGTTATTCACCAAGATAGCAATCGCGCCAGAAGTTTTTTCAATTTCTGCCATGACGGTATCAATCGCCGCACCATCACTGACATCCAGCACCACACCATGCCCCTGACCGCCGGCCTCGGCGATCCACTGACTGATACCCTCTGCGCCCGCTGCAGTGGTTGCCGTGCCGATGACGATGGCGCCCTCGTTGAGCAGCGCCTGGGCTACCGCTTTGCCAATGCCACGCGAGGCACCGGTAACCAGGGCCAACTGACCGGCCAGCTGTGCCGGTCGGGTGACTGTGGGAACAGAATTCATGCACTTACTCCTGGGATGGACCGGTTAACTTTCCAACGATGGGCTGCCAAGTGCAGTTCAGGGCGAAGCCTGCAACAGGCGCCATTGCGCAATACCCTGCTCGATGGCCGCCAGATCCACCAGCGCCAATCCGGTCAGCGTCGCATCGATGCGTTTGCTCTGCGGCGCCAGCACCTTGCCAGGACCGCATTCGTAGATTTGGCTGACACCGCATGCCGCCATGGCCTGAATGCATTCCACCCAGCGCACCGGGTGATCGGCCTGCGCCACCAGAGCGGCACGAATCGCATCCGGTTCAGCATGGGACTGCACATCGACGTTATGGATCACCGGTATACGCGGCGGCGTGATTTGAACCGATTGCAGGGCCACGGCCAGGCGTTCGGCCGCAGGCTTCATCAGTGAAGAATGAAACGGCGCACTGACCGGAAGGAGCACAGCGCGCTTGGCACCGCGCGCCTTGCAAGCCTCGATAGCCAGTTCGACGCCACGTGCACTGCCGGCAATAACGACCTGGCCGGGTGAGTTGAAATTGACCGCTTCAGCAACCTCCCCCGCAGGGCAGGTAGCGCAGGCTTCGCGCACCAGCGCATCGTCCAGGCCCAGGATGGCGGCCATGGCACCGGTGCCCGCAGGCACCGCTTCCTGCATCGCCTGCCCGCGCAGACGTACCAGCGGCAAACAATCAGCGAACGAAATCGCGCCCGCCACCACCAGAGCGCTGTATTCGCCCAGGGAATGCCCGGCCAGGTACTCTGGCTCAACGCCACCCAGGCTCTGCCAAAGCCGGTAGGCCGCCACACCGGCGGTCACCATCACGGGCTGGGTGTTCACGGTGCGCGCCAGTTCTTCGACCGGACCTTCTGCGATCAGCCGCACCATGTCCAAGCCCAGCGCGTCTGAGGCCTCATCCAGTGTCTCGCGTATCACCGGGCTGTCGCCATAAGCCGACATCATGCCCACCGACTGCGATCCCTGGCCCGGGAAAACCATACCAAGCTTCATGATAAAAACACCGTAAGTTACTGTTTTTAAATAGTTTTTTAAAGCTCTAGCAACACTGCGCCCCAGGTAAATCCGCCGCCAACACCTTCCAGCAGCACCTTCTGTCCGGGACGGATACGCCCGTCGCGTACCGCCAAGTCCAGGGCCAGCGGAATCGACGCGGCCGAGGTATTGCCATGCCGGTCCACGGTAAGGATCACCTTCGATGCGTCAATACCAAGCTTCTTTGCCGTGGATTCGAGGATGCGCACATTAGCCTGATGCGGCACCAGCCAGTCGACCTCGGACGGAGTGATACCGCAGGCGGCACAGACTTCGCGCCCCACTTCATCCAGCACCCGCACCGCAAACTTGAAAACCGCCTGACCGTCCATGCAGAGGAAGGGACTGCCGGTAATGGCACCGCGCGAGACATTGCCCGGCACCGAGAGGATGCCGGCGTGTGAACCATCGGCATGCAGACGATGGGCCAGGATGCCGGGTTTGTCCGAGGCCTTCAGCACCACCGCACCAGCGCCATCACCAAACAGAACCGCCGTGCCACGATCGTTCCAGTCGAGGATGCGCGAGAACACCTCGGCCCCGACTACCAGCGCGGTACGGTACTGCCCGGAGCGAATGAAGGTATCGGCCGTCGACAGGGCGTAGACAAAACCACTGCAGACCGCCTGCAAATCGAATGCGGCCCCCTGCTTGATGCCGAGCTTGGCCTGTAGCAAACAGGCGGTGCTGGGAAAAATGAAATCCGGCGTGGATGTGGCAACGATGATCAGATCGATATCGGCCGCGCTCACGCCAGCAGCTGTCATGGCCGCCTGCGCTGCCGGAAAGGCCAAATCGCTGGAGCTTTGCGACTCCTCGGCGATATGCCGTTGGCAAATGCCGGTGCGGCCACGGATCCACTCATCCGAGGTGTCCATGCTGCGCGACAACTCCTCGTTGGTGACAACCCGGGGCGGGAGGAAGCTGCCGGTACCGGCAATACGGGAATAAATCAAGATTAGGACTCCGGCTGCTCTGTCGTCGACACGGTGGATGCTTGATCCACATACATCGCCGACGCAGAGAGGCGACTGGCAATGCGCTCCAGCAGCCCATTACGGGCTTCCTCGAACGCGCGATGTATGGCCTGTTCGAATGCGAAGGCATCGGCAGAACCGTGACTTTTCACCACAATGCCACGCAGGCCGACCAGGGTCGCGCCATTGTAGCGGCGGTGATCAAAACGGCGGCGAAAGGCATTCAATACCGGCAGTGCAAACAAAGCCGCCAGGCGCCTGAACGGATTGCGCGAAAACTCGTCACGCAAGGCGGTACGAATCATCTGCACCAGACCCTCGGCGGTCTTCAGCATGACATTACCGACAAAGCCATCGCACACCACCACATCGACAACACCGCGATAAATGCTGTCGCCTTCGACATTGCCAATAAAATTGAGGTCGCTGGCGCGCAGCAATTCGGCCGCCTGCTTGACCGCCTCATTACCCTTGATGCTTTCTTCGCCGATGTTGAGCAGGCCAACCGTAGGGCGCTCCTTGCCCTCGAGCGAGGACACCAGCGACGCCCCCATGATGCCGAACTGCAGCAAGTGCTGCGGCGTGCAATCAACATTGGCGCCGAGATCAAGCACCCAGGTCTGGCCGCCGCTCATGGTAGGCATGGCCGAAATGATGGCCGGACGGTCGATGCCAGGCAGCGTTGAAAGTACAAAGCGCGCAGTAGCCATCAGCGCACCGGTATTACCCGCACTGACGCAAGCTGCTGCCTCGCCTGCCTTGACCAGGTCGATGGCGACGCGCATGGAGGAATCTTTTTTCCGCCGCAGGGCCTGCGCTGGTGCTTCGTCCATCTCGACGACTTCGCTCGCCAAGTGCACTCTTAAACGCGAGCGTAATACGGCCGGCACCTTGGCCTCGCGCAGCGCTGCCTCAATCGGCTCGGTGCGACCAACCAGAATCAGCGACAGCTCGGGGTGGGCCTGCAGGCAGGCCAGTGCCGCGGGCACAGTTACCGATGGGCCATGATCTCCGCCCATGCAGTCGATGGCGACGCTCAATGCCAACGCGTAACTCCTGCAAAAATGCGGAAGACAGACGTACTAAACCCGCGCGACTGTGGCGTCAGCAAGGACGGGGGCACGCGGGTTTTCGTAACAGGGGGAGAGGCCGGCGGAATCCGCACAGTCTGCTCGAACAAGGGATCCCGGCTAACGATCCGGGATCCGCTATTACTCGGACTTGGACTTAACGACCTTCTTGCCGCGATAGAAACCACTCGGGCTGATGTGGTGACGCAGATGCACCTCGCCGGTGGTCGGCTCAAGCGCCAGCGGCGGATTCACCAAAAAGTCGTGCGAACGGTGCATGCCACGCTTTGAGGGGGATTTCTTATTCTGCTGAACTGCCATGTGAAGCTCCTTGAATCAAACAACGCTTGTCAGAGTACAGTCAATGCGCGTTGCCATTGTCTCCCCTGCTTCCACGCTTGAGCGCGGCCAGGGCCTCGAACGGCGAAACAGCACCGCTTTTTCCTTGCATTAAGGCATCCCCGCCGCACCGCTCATGTCGGGGCACCATCGGCATCGCCAAAAGAATTTCGTCTTCCACCATTTGCGCCACATCCATCGACCGGCTTGCCAACACCCGGTCCACCTCGTCTTCGGCCAGTTCAATTTCCTTCTGGCTCTTCACCAACCTCAACGTCGTATCCGTTACCAAGGGCCAATCCAGCTTGTCCAGGCAACGCTGGCAGGTCAGCGTCAGGCTCCCCGTCACGGCAATTCGCAACACCGAAAAACCGCTCGGATCGCGACCGCCTTCGATCCGAAACTCGATATTCCTCGGCGACGCACCAGACTCAGTCAGTCGTGACAAGCCTGCCGCCGCCAACGCGCCGGCACGGACACCACCGCTGCGCGCGAACTGCAGGCCATCAATCTGGCCGCCAGCTCCAGCCGTTTTACCCACCGCGGGATCGGCTGTTGCGCCATCAACGGACTCGGAATGATCGGAACCCTGCTGCGACATAGGGGCAAGATGATAAAATCTTTCCTCCCCGCTGTCAAAAGAATTTCCCAAGTAGTTCAGGTACTTATGCAACTCGTTCTCGCCTCAACCTCACGCTACCGGCGTGAGCTGCTAACACGCCTCGGGCTACCGTTCGAGGCCGTGGCCCCAAATACCGATGAAACTGCGCTGCCCGGCGAAAGCCCAAGCGCCTTGGCGCTGCGCCTGGCGCAAGCCAAGGCATTGGCCGTGGCAGAGCAATTTCCGGACGCCCTGATCATCGGCTCGGACCAGGTTGCCACCACCAGAACCGTCGCGTCCACCGACAAAGCTGCGCAGGAACACATCCTGGGCAAGCCTGGCGATCACGACAATGCACGTCGGCAGTTACAACTACTTTCGGGCAACAGTGCACATTTTCATACTGGGCTGGCGTTGCACAACACGCGCAACGGCCAGACTCTGACCGAACTGATCAGCATCGAGGTGCGCTTTCGCACTCTCAGTGATGCCCAGATCGAGCGCTATCTCGAACGCGAGCAACCATTTGATTGCGCCGGAGCCGCCAAGTCCGAAGGGCTGGGAATTGCTTTGATCGAAGGCATTTTGGGCAATGATCCGAACGCCTTGGTCGGACTACCGCTGATTGCGCTGACGGGCATGCTGAGCCAATTCGGCATGCCAGTACTTTGAGCCTAGGCGTTAAGTGCCTGTGCGAATGAATGTTCAGCGCAGACCAACGCCGCTCAGCGCATTGCCCATCACCTGACCGAGAGAGGCGCCGACACCCGCGCCGAAGCGCCTGGCCAGTCGTTCAGCGACGTTTTGTTTTTCGGTGAAATCGATAATGTCTGGCGCCTTGATGACGTCACGCGCCACTGATTCAACGCTACCCAGACCATCGGCCAATCCCAACTCGACGCTACGCGCACCGCTCCACACCAGGCCAGAGAACATCTCGGGTGTCTCTTTCAGACGCTCGCCACGGCCCTGCTTGACCATATCGATGAACTGCTGATGAATCTCGCGCAGCATCCCCAGAGCGTGGGCTCTTTGCTTGTCATCCTGAGGCAGGAACGGATCCAGAAAGGCCTTGTTCTCACCCGCGGTCAGCACCCGACGTTCGATGCCAAGCTTCTCCATCAAACCAGTCGCCCCCCAGCCACTCATCACCACGCCGATCGAACCGACGATGCTGGCCTTGTCAACATAGATATTGTCGGCCGCCGCGGCTACGTAATAGCCACCTGATGCGCAGATATCCTCGACAACGACATGCAGCGGCGTGTCGGGGTATTGCGTCCGCAAACGACGAATTTCGTCATAAATGAGGCCCGACTGCACCGGACTGCCGCCCGGCGAGTTGATGCGCAAGATGACGCCCTGGGTATTGCTGTCCTTGAATGCGCTTTGCAGCGCCGTGATCAACTTATCGCCATTGGCGTCGCCACGCGCTTCAATCACGCCCACCAGGTCCACGAGCGCCGTGTGCCGCGCCCCCACCGTGGCGTCGCGATAGGAGGTCCAATCCACTGTCATACCGAGCACGACGGCGACATAAATAAACGTCAGCGACTTGAACAAAATACCCCAGTTGCGCGCACGCTTTTGCTCGGACAATGCATCCAGCGCCAGCTTTTGCAGGGTACGGCGCTCCCAATCCTCGCCCTGACCCAACCCGTCAAGCTCGGCATTGAGGGAATCCTTGCGACGCCACCAGAAAAATTTCACGCCCATGCTCCTTGTTGTTCCCTTGTTGACCAGCGGATCAGCATATCAGTAGCGGCGTGA
>CAIPUP010000250.1 GCA_903868285.1 uncultured beta proteobacterium | reverse complement strand
CGCCACGCTCTGGGGCAGTGGCGAGTGTGTGCCAGCCGAACTGGCAGCGCTGGTCAACGCCGTTCCCCTACGAGGCTATGACTACAACGATTTGTATATCGGTCGCAGCGGCGGACATCCCAGCGACATGCTGCCCGGGCTCATGGCAGTGGCCGAGGCGCGCGGGCTGAGTGGTTCAGCCCTGCTCACGGCATTGGCGCTTGGCTACGAGGTAGCGCTGGCGCTGTTCGACAGCTTCGATCTGCATGCCATGGGCTGGGACTATCCGGTGGCCACCGGTCTGGCGGCGGTCTGCGCCTGTTCCCGGCTCATCGGACTGGACGAAGCGCACACACGCGAGGCACTGGCCATCATGGCCACCACCCATTTCGTCAGCGATGAAGTCGAGTCGGGCGAGCTGAATGCGCGTGGCGATCTCACCATGTGGAAGCGTTTCAATGCCGGGAACGCAGTGCGCCAGGCCATCGCTGCTTGTCAACTGGCCGAGGCCGGTGTCGAAGGCGCAGTGCGGCCGTTCGAGGGGCGCAGCGGTTTTCTGTCCAAGCTGGCGGTGGCGCCAGAGGATGTGCAGTCGCTGATAGCGCGACTGCAGACGCCGCGGTCATTGACCCGTATCGCGCAGGTAACTTTCAAGCGCTGGCCGGTAGGCTCGCGGGCGCAAAGTGCCATCCAGTCGGCGTTGCAGCTGCATCAACAGCTCAAGACCGAGGGCATCGATCCCTGGTCTCTGGCAGCAGTGCAAATCGACAGCGATCAGGGCGTGTATCAGCATCTGGTTGGCTCACGCGCTGATCCCTACCATCCGCATTCGCGCGAGACAGCGGATCACGCATTGCCCTATATCGTCACGGCGGCCTTGCTCGATGGCCAGGTCAAGGTCGATGCCTTTGATCCGGCCCGGGTGTGCGAGCCGCGACGTCAGGCCTTTCTGGCCGAGCGGGTGAAGGCGCAGCCCTCGGCCGAACTGAGCCAGGGCGCAGCGGGGGGCTTTCTGTCGCGGGTCAGTGTGCGCACCAGCGACGGTCGCGAGATGGTCGGCGAGGCCAAGGCACCGCCCGGCCATCGCTTGCAGCCTTTTGCTGCGGCTGACTTTGATCACAAGTTGCGCGAGAACGTCGAGCCGCTGTTCGGTGTTGCGCGCGCCGACGAGATCATTCGTTGCGTGCGCACGTTGCCGCAGGCTGCCACGCTCGCGACCCTCGCCGCGCTCACCAGGCTGGCCGATGCAGCAGCGATCGATGGTCCGTCGGCCGACTAAAAAATTCAATAAAAACAGTAACTTACAGGAGGTTTAGATGATGGCTAGATTATTTGCTGCGCGCGCTGATGGCATGGTGCGTATTGTGACTCTGTGTATTGCATCGCTGGGATTACTGCTGTGTGGCCTAGCGCCCGCGCAGGCGGCTGATTTCCCCAGCCGTCCGATCAAGTTGATCGTGCCCTTCACGCCCGGCACCGGCATGGACAACATCGCGCGCCAGGTGGCCGAAAAAATGACCGCCCGCCTTGGTCAGCCGGTGGTGGTGGAAAACCGCCTCGGTACTGCCGGCAACCTCGGCGCCGAGATGGTGGCCAAAGCCCCGGCCGATGGTCATACCCTGCTGGTGACGGCGAGCAACCTCACCATCACCGCCACGCTCTATCCCACGCCCGGCTTTGCCCCCATGACCGACCTGGTGCCAATGACCATCGCCGCCTGGGGCAACCAGACTCTGGTGGTCAACCCCAAGGCGCGCTTCAACACGCTGGCGGAATTTCTTGCGGCCGCCAAGGCGCAGCCGGGCAAGGTGACCTTCGCCTCGCCGGGTATCGGTTCGCCACAGCACATTGCGCTGGAGCTGTTCCAGCAGCAGGCCGGAGTGGAGTTTCTGCATGTGCCGTACAAGGGCACGGCACCTGGCGTCACCGATCTGATCGCCGGCCATGTCGATGCCATGCTGGTGGCCACACATACCGTCATGCCCTATGTCACCAGCGGCAAGCTCAAGGCATTGGCGGTGGCGGCACAAAGCCGGCACAAGACAGCACCCAGCCTGCCCTCATTTGGCGAGCTGGGTCTGAAGCAATTCACCACCGATGCCTGGTACGGCTTCCTGGCGCCGCGTGGTACGCCGCCAGAGATTCTCGACAAGCTGACCACCGAGGTACGCACCATTCTCAATCTGCCAGATGTGCGTGCCGCGCTGGAGAAGACCGGTCTGGAAGTGCGCCCCAGCACGCCAGAGGAAATGCGGGCGGTGATGCAGCGTGAGTTCACCGAATACGGCGAGATCATTCGTCGCAACAACATCAAGGCACAGTGAATGTCTCAGGCTGAAATGATTCAAACCAACACCGCGGCGGAATTTGCCGGGAAGCCGGTGGTCATCATCGGTGGTCATCTGGGCACAGGTCCTGCCGTGGTCAAGGCGTTTGCCGCGCAGCAGGCGCGCATCATCATCGGTGTCGTGGCGGGCCAGCCAGTGAGCGAGACAAGTCGTGCCGCCTGTGCGCTGCCGGGAGTGATCGAACTGGACATCGATCCGGTAGACCCGGCTTCGGTCAGCCATTTTTTTGAT
>CAIPUP010000249.1 GCA_903868285.1 uncultured beta proteobacterium | reverse complement strand
CTTGCCAGCAGGATTCAGTGCCGCCTCCTCGGCCGGCTGGGCCAGCTTCCAGCCCTCGGGCGGCGCGGCCTGCGCGCCATAGCCCGCCGGCAGATTGACGCTCGGCCGCTGATAGTCCGGCCCGACCATGCAGCCGCCCAGTAGCAGCATCAGCGACAGGATCGGCGACAGCATCGGCGACAGCATCGGAGGCGGGCGCCGTAGCGGGGTCAGCAGCGGGGTCAGCAGCGAGGTGAGCAGCTGATGAAGGCCACAGCGCCCACCCGCAAAGCGCGCTGCAACAGCCCCGGCAAAACCCTGGCGGCATGTCAATTTTATGTTTAAAATCAATAACTTATACACTTTTCGTGGCCACCTTTCCGAACCCCCATCGACACTGGCGCAGCCAGCCACCGAGTTGCCCGAGCCTGCTGAGATAGAGATACACCACCGGCGTGGTGTAGAGCGTGAGCAGTTGCGATAACAGCAGTCCGCCGACGATGGCGATACCCAGCGGCCGACGCAACTCAGCGCCCTCGCCACTGCCCAGCGCCAGCGGCAGGGCGCCCAGCAGCGCCGCCAGGGTGGTCATCATGATTGGCCGAAAGCGCGCCAGACAAGCGGCCCGTATCGCCGCCTGCGGGCTCATGCCATCGCGGCGCTCGGCCACCAGCGCGAAGTCGATCATCATGATGGCGTTCTTTTTCACAATGCCGATGAGCAGCAGCACACCGATCATGGCGATCAGGCTGAACTCGCTGCCGGTGGCCAGCAGGGCCAGCAGCGCACCCACCCCGGCCGAGGGCAGGGTGGACAGGATGGTGAACGGATGCAAGGTGCTCTCGTACAGCATGCCCAGCACGATATAGACCGCGATCAGCGCGGCGGCGATCAGCCATGCCGGGTTGGCGCTGGTGGCCTGCGCTGCCCGCGCCGTCCCCTGAAAGCTGCCGATGACCGTACTGGGCGCACCGCTGCGGGCCATGGCCGCCTGCACCGCGCTGGTGGCCTCGGACAAGGCCACACCCGTTGCCAGATTGAAGGAAATGGTCGAGGCGGCAAACAAGCCCTGATGGCTCACCGACAGCGGCGTGTTGGTCATCTCCCAGCGTGCGATGGCGGTCAGTGGCACGCCCGACGGTGTCACCGCCGGCGGCACAGCCAGCCCCGCCGGGCTGATCAGCATCACATCGGCCAGCGCTGAGGGGTCTTGCCAGAAACGCGGCGCCGCCTCCAGCACCACCCGATACTGATTCAGCGGCGCATAGATGGTCGACACCTGGCGCTGCGAGAACAGATCGGCCAGCGTGGCATTGATCAGGCGCTGATTGATGCCCAGACGCGCTGCCGCATCATGATCAATCACCAGCGTGGTCTGCAGCCCCTTGTCCTGCTGATCGGTGTTGACATCGGTGATCTCGGGCAGCTGCGACAGCGCCTGGCGGATGCGCGGCTCCCACAACCGCAGATCGTCCAGCGTTTCGGACTGCAGCGTGAACTGGAACTGGGCATTGCTCTGCCGGCCACCGACGCGGATGTCCTGCACCGGGAACAGATACAGCACCGCCCCAGGCACCTTGCCCAGCTTCTGGCGCAAGCGTGCCATCACCCGCTCCACCGGATCGCGCTCGGCAATCGGCTTGAGCGACACAAACACGCTGGCGCCATTGCGCTGGCCGCCACCGGTGAAGCCGGTGACACTCTCCACCGCCGGATCGGCACGCACGATCTCCACCAGCTGCTCCAGCTTGCCGCGCATGGCCTGAAACGAAATGCTCTGATCGGCCTGCACAAAACCCATCAGCCGCCCGACATCCTGTTGCGGAAAAAAGCCCTTGGGTACATGCCCATACAACCAGACGTTGAGACCGATGGTGGCCGCCAGCAGCAGCATCACCCAGCGCGTATGCCGCAAGGCGAAATCCAGTGATATCCGATAGCCCGCCAGCAGCGCGTTTTGCATCCATGCGCTGGCGCGGGACAGCCACCGCAAGAGCACACTGCCCCAGCCAAGGCTGGCGCCTGGTGCCGAGGCCTTCCCGTCAGCCTCGGCCGAAGTTCGCAGCAGTCGCGCACACATCATCGGCGTGAGCGTCAGCGACACCAGCAGCGACACCAGAATCGCGGCCGACAGCGTGATGGCGAATTCGCGGAACAGCCGGCCGACGATGCCACCGATCATCAGGATAGGAACGAACACCGCCACCAGCGACAGGCTCATCGACACCACGGTGAAGCCAACCTCACGCGTACCCTCGAGCGCTGCCTGCCACACCGACTCACCCTGCTCCATGCGCCGGGCGATGTTCTCCATCACCACCACCGCGTCATCCACCACAAAGCCGGTGGCAATGGTGAGCGCCATGAGGGTGAGGTTGTTGAGACTGAAGCCCGCCAGTGCCATCACCGCGAAGGTGCCCAGCAATGACAGCGGCACCACCACCATCGGCACCAGTGCCGCACGCAGACTGCGCAGGAACAGCAGCACCACCAGCACCACCAGCGCCACCGCAATGAAAAGCGCACGCTCCACTTCGCGCAACGAAGCACGGATGGTCGGAGTGCGATCCATCGTCACCTGTAACTGCATCGCAGCCGGGATCGAGGCCTGCAACTGCGGCAGCAGGGCACGGATACGATCCACCGTCTCGATGATGTTGGCATCGGGCTGACGATTGATCACCAGCACCACCGCCGGCTTGCCATCGGCGATACCGGCATTGCGCAGATCCTGTTCGCCATCCACCACCTCGGCCACATCGCTCAAGCGCACAGCCGCACCATTGCGCCAGGACACGATCAGCGGCAGATAGTCAGCGGCACGGCTGGCCTGGTCATTGGCCTCGACCTGCCACTGCCTGGCGCCCTCTTCCAGCACGCCCTTGGGCCGGCTGGCATTGGTGCCGACAATGGCTGTGCGCACCTCCTCCACCGACACGCCCAGGCGGTTGAGTGCCGGTGGATTCAACTCCACCCGCACCGCCGGCAGCGAACTGCCGCCGACGCTGACCTGGCCCACGCCCTCGAGCTGCGCCAGCTTCTGCGCCAGGATGGTGGAGGCGGCGTCATACATCTGGCCGCGGGTGAGTGTGTCGGAGCTGAGCGCCAGCAGCATCACCGGCGCATCGGCCGGATTGACCTTGCGATAGACCGGATTGGAAGGCAGGCCACTGGGCAGCAGCGGCCGTGCGGCATTGATGGCGGCCTGCACCTCACGCGCCGCGGCATTGATGTTGCGCGAGAGCTCGAACTGCAGCACCACCCGCGTCGAGCCGAGCGAACTGGAACTGGTGATCTCGGTGACACCGGCAATACGCCCCAGACTGCGCTCCAGGGGCGCGGCCACGGTTGCGGCCATGGTCTCGGGGCTGGCACCGGGCAGATTGGCCGAGACGATGATGGTGGGGAATTCCACCTGCGGCAGCGGCGCCACCGGCAGGCGGGTGAAGGCCAGTGCACCGGCCAGTGCCAGCCCCAGCGTCAGCAGGGTCAGCGCCACCGGCCGTTGTATGCAGCGCGCGATCACCGCTTGAACCAGCGCTGCGTGAATCGATCGCTGAACCAGCGTTCCTTGGACCACCTGTCAAAGGCCAGATAAATCACCGGCGTGGTGTACAGCGTCAGCAGCTGCGACAGGGCCAACCCGCCGACCAGGGTGAGGCCAAGCGGCTGGCGCAGCTCCGAGCCGACGCCGCCACCCAGCATCAGCGGCAGTGCACCGAGCATGGCAGCGCAGGTGGTCATGAGGATGGGCCGCAGTCGCATCAGACAGGCCTGGGTGATGGCCTGCTGCGGCGTCATGCCCTGTTCACGCTCGGCCACCAGTGCGAAGTCAATCATCATGATGGCGTTCTTTTTGACGATGCCAATCAACAGGATGATGCCGATCACCGCCACCATGCCCAGGTCCTGACCGGCCAGCAGCAAGGCCAGCAAGGCCCCCACCCCGGCCGAGGGCAGGGTGGACAAGATCGTCAGCGGATGCAGGAAGCTCTCGTACAGCACACCCAGCACGATGTAGACGGTGATGATGGCGGCCAGAATCAGCCACAGCGTGCTGGCCAGCGAGCCCTCGAAGGCCAGTGCCGCGCCCTGAAAGCGCGTCTGGGTGCTGGCCGGCAGCGACAGCTCGGCTTGCGCGGCGCGGATCGCCGTCACCGCCTCGCCCAGAGAACGGCCGGGCGCCAGATTGAAGGAAATGGTCGCGGCCGGAAATTGCCCGACATGGTTGATGGTGAGCGCGGCCCGGCGCTCGCTGATGCGTGCCACCGCATTCAGTGGCACCTGCCGGCCATTCGCGCCCGGCACATACAGCTGCGACAGTGCCGCCGGACCTTGCTGGAACTGCGGCTTCACCTCCAGCACCACGCGGTACAGATTCGATTGCGTGAAGATGGTCGAGATCAGACGCTGGCCAAAGGCGTTGTAGAGCACGGCATCGATGGCCGCGGTGCTGACGCCGAGGCGGCTGGCACTGTCGCGATCGATCTCGACCCAGGCCTGCAGGCCGTCATCCTGCAGATCACTGGCGACATCGGCCAGCTGCGGTAACTGCTGCAAGCGCTGCACCAGTCGCGGCACCCAGGTCGAGAGCACGGCGCTGCTGGCATCCTCGACACTGAACTGGTACTGAGTGCGACTGAGCCGATCATCGATGGTGAGATCCTGCACCGGCTGCAGCCAGGTGCGGATACCGCCCTCGGCCTGCGATGGTTGCGCGGCTTGCACGGCTTGCGCTTGCTCCAGCCCGGCCAATGCCGGCTGCAGGCGGCGCATCACACCCAGCGCATCACGGTCACGCTGCGCGCGCGGACGCAGCGTGATCAGCATGCGACCACTGTTGAGCGTGGCATTGCTGCCATCGACACCGATGAAGGAAGACACGCTTTGCACCGCCGGATCGGCCAGCAGCACGCGCGCCACCTGTTGCTGACGCTCGGCCATGGCCTCGAAGGAAATGCTCTGCGGTGCCTCGGTCATGGCCTGGATCACGCCGGTGTCCTGCGACGGGAAAAACCCCTTGGGCATGGCCGCATACAGCAGCACCGTCAGCAACAGCATGGCCAGCGCCACCCACAGCGTAAGAGTCTGGTGCTGCAACACGCTTTGCAGGCTGCGACCATAGGCCGCGCGCAGACGCTCGAACGCCCCCGCAGCGCCGCCCGGGCCATCCTGCGCAATGCCCGGCGACTTGCGCAGCAGACGCGCGCACAGCATCGGCGTCAGGCTGAGCGAGACCATGGCCGAAATCAGGATCGCCACCGCCAGGGTGATGGCGAATTCGCGAAACAGCCGCCCGGCGACATCGCCCATGAACAGCAGCGGTATCAGCACCGCAATCAGCGACAGCGTGAGCGAGATGATGGTGAAGCCGATCTGCTGCGCGCCCTTCAACGCCGCCTGCAGCGGCGGCTCGCCCTGCTCGATGTGCCGGGCGATGTTCTCGATCATGACGATGGCATCGTCCACCACGAAGCCGGTGGCGATGGTCAGTGCCATCAGCGTCAGATTGTTGAGACTGAAGCCGGCCAGCGCCATGACGGCAAACGTGCCCACCAGTGACAGCGGTACGGCTGCGGCCGGAATCAGGGTGGCCGGCACGCTGCGCAAAAACAGAAAAATCACCAGCACCACCAGCGCCACCGCCAGCACCAGTTCGAACTGCACATCGCGCAAGGCGGCGCGAATGGTGACAGTGCGGTCCGACAGCAAGGACAGCTGCACCGCCCCCGGCAGACTGGCCTGCAGCCGCGGCAGCATGGCCTGAATGCGATCCACCGTCTCGATCACGTTCGCCCCGGGCTGGCGCTGCACATTGAGGATGATGGCGCGGCGCTCGTTCGACCAGGCCGCCAGACGCGCGTTCTCCGCGCCTTCCACCACATCGGCCACACTGCCCAGGCGAATCGCCGCGCCGTTCTTCCAGGCCACGATCAGCGCGCGGTATTCCTCCACCGAACGCAGCTGGTCATTGGCATCCAGCGTCGAGGCGCGCGTCGGGCCGTCGAAGCTGCCCTTGGCACCATTGACGTTAGCCGCAGCGATGGCGTTGCGCACATCCTCCAGGCTGATGCCAGCGGCAGCTAGCGCCAGCGGATTGGCCTGCACCCGCACCGCCGGTCGCACGCCACCGGCAATGCTCACCAGACCCACGCCGCTGATCTGCGACAGCTTTTGCGCCACACGGGTATCGATCAGCTCCTGGATGCGTGGCAGCGGCAGCGTGTCGGAGGTGATGGCCAGGGTGACGATGGGCGCATCGGCCGGATTGACCTTGCTGTAGACCGGTGGCATCGGCAGGTCTTGCGGCAAAAATGATCCGGCGGCATTGATCGCCGCCTGCACCTGTTGCTCGGCCACATCCAGTGCCAGGTCGAGCGTGAACTGCAGCGTGATGACCGAGGCCCCGCCCGAGGAGGTGGAG
>CAIPUP010000248.1 GCA_903868285.1 uncultured beta proteobacterium | reverse complement strand
GGCTCCGGCCCGATTGGCAAGACCGGCTGGGAGACCAGCCATGCCGAATTCCAAGAGATCGTCGAGCTCAACATGACTGGCTGCTTCAACACCATGCACGCGGTGCTGCCCGGCATGATCGCTCAGCACTACGGCAAGGTGGTCAATGTGGGCGGCACCTTCGGCATGCGCGGGCGCGCCGGCCGCATGGCCTACTCGGCCTCTAAATGGGGCTTGCGCGGCATCACCAAGAGCTTTGCGCTCGAGGCGGGTCCGCACAACATCAACATCAACTGCGTTGCCCCCGGGATGGTCGATGGCCCGCGCTTTCGCGAGAAGGTGTGCGCCAACATGGCGCAAAAGTTGGGCATCAGCCTGGAAGAAGCCATGACCCGCCACGCCGCCGACTACGCGCTGCGCCGGGTCTCCACCGACACCGACGTCGCCAATGCCTGCCTGTTTCTGGCCAGCGATGTCTCGCGCCAGATCACCGGCGTCGACCTGCCGGTCGACGGCGGCTGGGCCATGCTCTGAAAGCCCCCCATGACCTATGCACCCAAAGAAGTCGATCTGATCATCCGCGGCGCCCAAGTGGTCTCGCCCGAGCAAATCATCCCGGCCAGTGTGGCGATTGCCGGCGAGCAGATCGTGGCCGTCGGCCACGACGACTGCATGCCGCCAGCACGCCAGGAGATGCGCGCCGACGGGCTCTTCCTGCTGCCTGGCGCCATCGACAGCCATGTGCACTTTCGCGACCCCGGCTATCCCCACAAGGAAACTTGGAAGACTGGCTCGGCCGCTGCCGCCTGCGGCGGCGTGACCACCGTCTTCGAGATGCCCAACACCAACCCGCCGACCGGCACGCTCGAAGCGCTGGCGCTCAAGCTCAAGGCGGCCGAGTCGTCTTATGTGGACTTCGGCATTCACGGCCTGCTCGGTGACGACACCATTGCCAACCTGGAGCAATTGCTCGACGCCGGTGTGAGCAGCTTCAAGGCCTTTGTGGGCAACACCTTCGGCAATCTGCCAGCGCCCAGCGACGGCGCACTGCTTGAAGGCTTTGAGATCCTGGCGCCGTTGGGCATACGCACCGTGGTCCATGCCGAAAACTCCTCCATCATGGCGCGTCGGCAGGCCCAGCTGCAGGCCGCTGGCCGGACCGACCCACTGGCCCACCTCGACGCGCGGCCGGCAGTGGCCGAAATTGAGGCCATCGGCCGGGTGCTGACCCTGGCCGAATGGACCGGCGCGCGGGTGCACATTGCCCACCACAGCGCCGCCGACTCGCTGTTCTTGCTGCGCCAGGCCAAGGCGCGTGGAGTGGATGTCACCGCCGAAACCTGCCCGCAGTACATGCTGCTCAACACCGAGCACATGCGCAAACTCGCTGGCGTGATGCGGGTCAACCCGCCGATCCGCGAGCCACGCCACAACCAGCCGCTGTGGGATGCGCTGGTTGAAGGCGTGCTCGACATGATCGCCACCGACCACGCGCCACACACGCCGGAAGAAAAAACCCGCGCCAACATCTGGGAATGCGATTGCGGCTTTCCGGGCGTGGAGACGCAGATGCCGCTCATGCTCACCGAGATCAACAAAGGCCGCGCCAGCCTGATGGACTATGTGAAATGGAGCTCGGTCAACCCGGCCAAGGCCTGGGGTCTGTACGGCACCAAGGGGGTGATCGCAGTGGGCGCCCATGCCGATATTGCATTTGTGGATATGGGCTTGTCCGGCACGCTCTCGCAAGGCCGTCTGCAAAGCATCAGCAAAATTTCGCCCTGGCATGGTCGCAGCGTTCGGGGCTACCCCATCCATACCCTGTTGCGCGGCCGCTTCGTGATGCGAGACGGCCAATTGGTGACCGACGCCGCTGGTTGGGGCCGCAACATCAAGCCCATCCAAAAGATGCCCACACCCAAGCCGCGCAATACCGAGCACTACAGCCGGGCCATCGTCAAGGCCAGCGCCCACGAAAGCCAGCCATGAGCACACCGCTGATCGAACTGTCTGGCGTGCG
>CAIPUP010000247.1 GCA_903868285.1 uncultured beta proteobacterium | reverse complement strand
GTGCCGATGCCACCCATGCCGCCAGTGACCAGTGCGATGCGTTGCGTCATTGCGCTATTCCCAAGAAAAATTCCAATTAAACAGTGACGTCAAAAACAAAGCGCTGTATCAGCGCTCGACCGCCAGCGCCACACCCATGCCGCCACCGATGCACAGCGACGCCAGACCTTTTTTGGCGTCACGACGAATCATTTCATGCAGCAAAGTCACCAGAATGCGGCAACCGGATGCGCCGATCGGATGTCCCAGTGCAATCGCGCCACCATTGACATTGACCTTGCTGGTGTCCCAGCCCATCTCCCGATTCACCGCAATCGCCTGTGCTGCAAACGCTTCGTTGATTTCCATCAGGTCGAGATCCGACGCCTTCCAGCCGGCCTTGGACAGACACAACTGCGAGGCCGGCACCGGGCCCATGCCCATGATGCTGGGGTCGATACCCGCCGAGGCATAGGCCTTGATACGTGCCAGCGGCTTCAATCCCAATTCGGCGGCTTTGGCAGCCGACATCATGATCACCGCTGCCGCGCCGTCGTTGATACCCGAGGCATTGCCCGCGGTCACGCTGCCGGCCTTGTCAAAGGCCGGCTTGAGCCCAGCCAGTGATTCAGCCGTGGTGCCATGACGCGGATACTCATCGGTATCGAACACCAGTGCCGGTCCTTTGCGCTGCGGAATTTCAACCGGAATGATTTCATCCTTGAAGCGACCCGCCTTCTGTGCCGCCTCGGCCTTTTGCTGCGACAGCGCGGCAAAGGCATCCTGATCCTCGCGCGTCACGCCGTATTTTTTTGCCACGTTTTCGGCCGTCACGCCCATGTGGTACTGGTTATAGACATCCCACAGTCCGTCCACAATCATGGAATCGACAAGCTTGGCATCACCCATGCGATACCCGTCGCGCGAGCCCATCAGCAGATGCGGCGACAGGCTCATGTTTTCCTGACCGCCCGCAATGACGATTTGCGCATCACCCGCCTTGATCGCCTGTGCCGCCAGATGCGTGGCCTTAAGGCCGGAACCGCAGACCTTGTTGATGGTGAGTGCAGGCACCATGTCGGGCAGTCCAGCCTTGAGCGCAGCCTGACGCGCACCGTTCTGGCCAACGCCTGCGGTCAGCACCTGCCCAAGGATGACCTCGGAAATCTGTTCCGGCTTGATGCCCGATTGCGCCAGCAGCTGGCGTATCACCAGCGCGCCCAGCTCGCTGGCGGCGATCTTGCCCAGCCCGCCGGAAAACTTGCCGATGGCCGTACGGCCGGCGGCAACGATTACCACATCATTGCTTTGCGTCATGACTTTCTCCCGAATTCCAACGTTGAATAATTGATACTTTCAAAGCATGCGCTGCCTGACATAGCGCCCCGGTGCCGGTTCAATGACCGGATGCGACTTGTTACCCAGGTCCTTGCTAGCCACTTTCATGCCATCGCCAAAAGCTGCCAGCCACTGATCCCAGTCACTCCACCAGCTGCCCGGATGCTCGCTGGCCGCCGCCAGCCAGGCCTCGGCGCTGACATGCTCACCATCGAGCAGCGCCGGCTGTGCTTCAACGAATTTCGCGTCCCCGACCGACCAGTAGCTGCGACGTTTTTTAGCCACCGGATTGATGACACCAGCCACATGACCACTGGCACCAAGCACGAAGCGCGTTCCACCGGACAGCAATTTCACCGACTGCCATGCGGTACGCCAGGGCACGATGTGATCCTCGCGCGTCGCCAGCAGGTAGGCGGGCATGCCCACCTTGCCCAGATCCACCGGCACACCCAGCGACTGCACCTTGCCCGGCAGGCGCAGGTTGTTCTCCAGGTAGGTGTTGCGCACATACCAGCAATACCAGGGCCCGGGCATATTGGTGGAGTCGGCATTCCAGTACAACAAATCAAAGGCATCCGGCTTCTGGCCCTTGAGATAGTTGTTCACGACATAGGACCACACCAGATCATTGGCCCGCAAGGACGAAAACACCATCGCCAGGTCACGACCCGACATCAGTCCGCCAGCACCGATCTGTGTCTCGCGCGCCGCAACACTGGTTTCATCCACCATCAAACCGATTTCACCGGTGTCAGAAAAATCCAGCATCGAGGCCAGCAGGGTCAGGCTGGCAAGCTTGTGCTCACCGCGTGCTGCCATGGCCGCCGCCGCCGTGCCCAGCATGGTGCCGCCAACGCAAAAGCCCAGCGCGTTGACCTGGTCCGCGCCGCAGATTTGCCGTGCCTGATCAATGGCGGTGACGATGCCGCGCTCGAGGTAATCGTCCCAGGTGAGCTGGCCGCACTCGGCCAGATCCTTCGCCACCGGATTACGCCAGGAGATCATGAAAACTTGATTGCCCTGCTCCAGCGCATAGCGCACCAACGAATTGGCCGGCTGCAGATCGAGGATGTAGAACTTGTTGATACACGGCGGCACGATCAGCAGCGGACGCTTGCGCACCTGCGCAGTCAGCGGCTGATACTGAATCAGCTGCATGACTTCGTTCTCGAACACCACCGCACCGGCGGTGGTGGCCAGATTACGCCCCACTTCAAACGCCGTTTCATCGGTGGTGGCGATGCGCCCTTGCAGCGTGTCATCCATCAGCTGGCGTATGCCACGACTGAGGCTCTCGCCATTGCTCTCCAGCGCCAGTTGCACCGCCTCCGGATTGGTGGCGGCGAAATTGGCCGGACTCATGGCATCGGCAATCTGCCGCGCGGCAAAGCGCATGCGCTCGCGGGTACGCGCATCGACCTGCATCGATTCCACCAGCGCATCGACATACTGGCTATTGAGCAAATAGCTGCGACGCAACCAGTCGTACCAGGGCTCGGACCAGGCTGGTGAAGAAAACCGCCGATCCGGCACAGGCGGCAATGTGGCTGTGCCGGTGTCAGTCGTTGATGCCTTGGTGGAAGGCTCGGTTTTTGCCGATTGCAGAAACAAGCTTTGCCACAATGCAGCCTGCTGCTGCATCAGCGCGGTTTGCAGCGCCAGCAGCCGTTGGGCGTCAATCAACCCAGCGAGGGGCGCCTCCGGGGCTGCCGCCTGTGCCGAATGATCGGACGCAGCCTTCGATGCAGCATCGGACTTGGCGTCGGACCGGGCATCGAACTCGGTATCGGGCGCAGCTGCGGACACTGCAGCCTTACGACGCCTTGGCGCTGGCGTCTTTTTTGACGATGCTTGCTTACTCATACGAACTCCCCTGCGCAGAGTGGAACGTCGAGATCAGACATCAAAGATTGGTTACCGCGTTCATGCGCATCAAGTAACCGCCTGGGCAATGCTTTGTGCCCACTTGCGCACCTTGCTTTCATTGCGCCCTTCCACCATCACCCGCAACACCGGCTCGGTGCCAGACGGACGCAGCAACACCCGACCGCTGTCTCCCAGCGCTTTTTGCGCTGCCTCGGTAACCCGCACCAATGCTGGATTGCGCTTCCAGTCAAAGCCTCGCGGCACCGTGACATTCAACAACACCTGCGGAAACAGTTTGAGCGAAGCCGACAGGCTGGCCAGCGTTACCTCGCCACCCCGGCGCACGCCGACGCCCGCAGCAATGCCTCTGCCACGCCCGGCACTTGCATTGGCCGAACGGATCGCCGCCAGCACCTGCAGCGCCGAGACCAGGCCGTCGCCAGTGCTGTGTTTATCCAGGCAGATGATGTGACCGGAATTCTCTCCGCCCAGCATCCAGCCTTTTTTCCTCATTAATTCAAGCACATAGCGATCACCCACGGCAGCGCGGCCAAAGCCCAGGCCGAGCCCGCGCAAGGCCTGCTCCAGCGCCAGATTGGTCATCAGCGTACCGGCCACGCCCTTGATCTGGCGCCGACGCGCACTGCCGCCTTGCGCCACTGCCTGACTGACGATCACCCACAGCAACTGATCGCCATCGTAAGTGCGACCCTCGCCATCCACCATCAGCAATCGATCGGCATCGCCATCGAGCGCAATACCCAGATCGGCGCGATGCCGCAGTACCGCCTTCACCAGCGCCTGCGGATGGGTAGCCCCGACCGCCTGATTAATATTTAAGCCATCGGGCTTGTCACCAATCGCCACCACATCAGCACCCAGCTCTTGCAGCACATGCGGTGCGATGTGATAAGCCGCACCATTGGCACAATCGACCACGATCTTCATGCCATGCAGATCGAGTTCGTTCGGGAAACTGCTCTTGCAGAATTCGATGTAGCGACCGGCGGCATCATCGATGCGGCGAGCCCGTCCCAGCTCGCGAGAGGGACGACATCCGACCGGACGGGACAGACCCTGCTCGATTTCGTTTTCCACGGCATCCGGTAACTTGAAGCCATCGGCCGAAAAGAACTTGATGCCGTTGTCGTCATACGGGTTGTGCGAGGCGCTGATCACGACCCCCGCGGATACCCGCAGCGCACGGGTGAGATAGGCAATGCCGGGTGTTGGCAGCGGCCCGGTCAGCATGACGTCGACGCCGGCCGCGGCGAACCCCGCCTCCAGTGCCGCCTCGATCATGTAACCAGAAATACGGGTGTCCTTGCCGATCAGCACAGCTGGCCGCTGCCCGGCCTTGAGCGCTCCACTACGCCGTGCATGCGACACCAGAACCTCGCCCGCGGCATGTCCCAGGCGCAGCACAAACTCCGGCGTGATCGGTGCTTGTCCAACCTTGCCGCGTATGCCATCGGTGCCAAAAAATTGTCGGCTCATCGGCTTCTCATTCATGGATTGTCATGGGGTGCAGGCTATGGAGGACTGTTCCAGCGCGTGCCACACCGCCAATACATCGCGGGTTTCTGCAACGTCATGCACACGCAGAATTGTAGCCCCGCGCTGCGCTGCAAGGAGTGCTGCAGCAACGCTGCCTGCAAGTCGCTCCCCTGCCGGACGACCGGTCAATGCTCCCAGCATGCTTTTGCGCGACAGACCAGCCAGCACCGGATAACCCAGCGCCAACAATTCCCGTAAGCCACGCAATAACGCCAGGTTGTGCTGCAAAGTCTTGCCGAAACCAAAACCAGGATCGAGCACGATACGTGCGGGATCAATGCCAAATCGAACACAGGCCTCTGCCCGCTGCTGCAGGAATTGTGCAACCTCACTCAC
>CAIPUP010000246.1 GCA_903868285.1 uncultured beta proteobacterium | reverse complement strand
GGCGCATCCGGCCGCTGATCGACCGCGTGTTCGGCTATGCCGAACTGCCGCAGGCCAAGCAGTACATGGAGTCGAATGCGCAGGTCGGCAAGATCGTCATTACGCACTGAACAGCGCGCACTGAACTGCGCGGCCCGCAGCACGTACCTTGCGCCGTGCGCCATCAACGCGCACATCGTCACTGCAGCATGCCGCAGCGCTTGAGCGAGGCCAGCATCGAGGTCTGCATCAGATGACGCAAGGCCGCCTCAGGTTCGGCCGCCATCTTGCGATAGCGCGCGAACAGTTCGTCGCGCTGGCTGGCGTCTGACTGCAGGTTTTTCACGTTCTCCTCGGTCTGACGCAGGATGGCGTTCATGGCCTCGGGCCGGCGCTGCAGTTCATAGCCATCAAGCTCCGAGTCATCACGGCGGCCGTGCCACACATTGGCCAGCCGTCGCGCCAGACTGATCGCATCATGCAGCCCGCCATTCAGTCCCATGCCGCCCTTCGGGTTGTTCAGATGTGCGGCATCGCCGGCCAGGAACACCCGCCCCTGGCGATAGCGTGCCGCCACCCGCTGATGGGCGGTGTAGACACCGCGTACCGGAATCTCTGGGGTGCCGATCTGCGGCATCAGTGCCTGCAAGCGACCGAGGATGTAGTCATCGCTCAGAGCCACGCTGTCGGGCGTGCTATCGGTCAGTGGCAGGCTGATGCGCCACAGATCGGGGATGCGCAGGATGTGGGCGTAGTTACCCGGGTCGGAGACATAGTTCACCAGCGAAAGATCATTGAACAGCTTGGGGAATTCAAACGGCGTGCCCATCACCAGAATGCGGTCGGGATAGGTCTTGCCCTCGAACGGAATCTGCAGCAGTTTGCGCACCGTGCTGCGACCGCCATCCGCCGCGATGACCCAGTCCGCGCGCAGGCTGTGTTCGCCCTGCGGTGTTTGCACTTGCAGCGTCACGCCATCCTCGTCCTGCTGCAGGCCGATCACACTGTGGCTGCTGCATACGCTGTCGGCTGATTGCGCACGCAAGGCGGCATCGAGATGGGCCGAGAGCTTGTATTGCTCGCATTGCAGCCGCCAGGGATGACGGGTGAGTCCGCCCAGCAGACCATGATCGAACTCCGCCACCTTGCCCTCGGTCCAGCCGCGATACTGGAATACCGGACATTTCAGACCCATGCGTTCCAGTGCCGCGGTGATGCCGGATTCCTCCAGTAAATCGAGCGTCGGCGCATGAAAGGTCGAGGCGCGATAGTCCTCCTGCACCGTGGGATTTTTTTCCAGCACGGTCACCGGCAGTCCGGCCTGATGCAATAGCCAGGCCGTGGTCAGGCCGACCGGGCCAGCGCCGACCACCACGATTCGGTCGGCACGGGCGCGGGCGTTTGCTGTGTTGCTGTTGGCGCTGCTGGCCGCAGAAGCGGCGATAGGGCTTTGAGACATGGAAACTCCTGAGACTGGGCAGTGCTGCCCGCTGTGCCGGTGATGCCGGTGATGCCGGTGATAGCGCGAGCATAATATGCGGCTGGTGGCTCATTGCGCGATCATGCCAATGCGCTTGTCTTCATTCCCGCCTGCTTTGTTAATACATGCCAACACAATTGCGATCCTCGTTACTCCTGCTGCTGGCGCTGCTAGCAACGCCGGCTCTGTCTCAATCTCAATCTCAATCTCAGCCACAGTCACAGTCCCCGGCGCAGTCTGTCGAGCCGGGCGGCTATCCGAATCGCAGCCTGCGCCTGATCGTGCCCTTTGCGCCGGGCGGACCGACCGATCTATTGGCGCGTCTTACGGCGCAGAAGCTGACCGAACAACTCGGTCAGCCGGTGCTGGTGGATAACCGTACTGGCGGTGGCGGCACCATCGGTGCCGAGGCAGCAGCGCGTGCACCGGCCGATGGCTACACCCTGTTCTATGGCAGTTCGTCCACCCTTGCCATTGCCCCGGCGCTATACGCGCGCTTGGGCTATGACGCGCAGAAATCCTTTGCGCCAGTGAGCCTGGTGGCGCGCGGGCCGATGGTGCTGGCTGCCACGCCCGCGCTGCCCGCCAATACGCTGCGCGAATTGATTGCCCTGGCCAAGGCCCAGCCGGGACGACTGCATTACGGTTCGGCCGGTAGCGGCTCGCCCTTGCATCTGGCGGGTGAAATGCTCAAGGCCAGCGCCGGTATCGATCTGGTGCATGTTCCCTACAAGGGCGCAGCCCCGGCGCGGGCCGATCTCATGGCCGGTTCGATCGAGCTGATGTTCGAATCCCCCGCCTCGGTGGCCGGTGCGGTACGCAGTGGCAAGGTCAAGGCGCTGGCGATTACCGCCAGCCGGCGCGACCCGGCCCTGCCTGATGTACCGACCGCCATCGAAGGCGGACTGGCCGGCTTTGAGGTTTGGTCCTGGAACGGACTGGTGGTACCGGCCGGTACGCCACCAGCCATCGTGGCGCGACTGGCCAACGACACCCGCAAGGCGCTGCAGTCGGCTGATGTACG
>CAIPUP010000245.1 GCA_903868285.1 uncultured beta proteobacterium | reverse complement strand
CTGGCCTGCCCCTACCACGGCATCGAGGTGCGCTGCGACGGCCTGGTGACCAAGGTGCCCGCCAGCCCCGGCTGCACCCTGGAGGGCAGCCGCGCCGCGCGCAGTTTTCATGTTCAGGACGCCCATGGCGCACTCTGGCTCTACAACAGCCGGGGCCATGTGGATGCCCCGCCGCCGCTGCAACTGACCGACGAGCTGAGCAACCCCGAGTGGAGCCAGTTTTTGTGCTACGTGGAGTGGCGCGGCGACTACCGCTACGTGGCCGACAACGTGATGGACCCCATGCACGGCAGCTTTGTGCACAAGCAGTCACATTCCATGGCCGAGGGCGACATCAGCGCCAAGTTCAAGCTGCGCAAGACCGAGCACGGCTTCATGTTCGAGAAAGACGGCCAGCGCGATGTCAACTTCGACTGGACCGAGTGGGGCGACACCGGCACCCACTGGATGCGCTTGGCCATCCCCTACCCCAAGACCGGCGGCCCGGGCGGCAGCTTCACCATCATCGGCAGCTACACGCCCATCGGCCCCAACCTGAGCGCGGTGTTCTTCTGGCGCTGCCGCCGCGTGCAGGGCTGGCAGCGCAATGTGTGGCGCTTTTTGTACCGCAACCGCCTGGAAGCCCGTCACTGGGTGGTGCTGGAGCAGGATCGTGTGATGCTGGAGAGCATGGAGCCCGACGCCAACCAGCGTGAGCACCTGTACGAGCACGACGTGGGCCTGTCACGCTTGCGCAAGCTCATGCAGAGCATGGCGCAGCGGCAGTTGGGCTAGGGTGGATCGGCCTTGGGCTGGGGCGGGATGATCATTGCTTGACAATCGCAGAGAGCGTCGCAGCGGGTGCCACGCTGCTGGCGATCTGCAGGCAATTCACACCTTGGCGCCTTTTGGCACCAGTTCTTCTACCAGCCATTGACGCGCCGCTTGGACACGCGGCATCGTGAGTCCACGACGGGGACAAACGAAGTAGTAGGAGGGCGCTGGGCGAATCTGCACTGGCAACTCAAACGGAACGACCAACCTGCCCGCTGAGACTTCGTCAGCGACCCCGAGGCGCTCGGCCAGTGCGACGCCCATCCCCTCGGCCGCCGCCCGAAGCGACTGGATCGAGTGCAGGAAGCGCAGACCACGTCCCGCGTCGATGTCAAGGCATCCGGCTGCGCGCAGCACCATGCCCCATTTGACCAAACGGCGCTCCGTATGGATAAGGGGGTGGTGCTGAAGATCCTGTAGCCGGCGCAGTGCATGCTGCCCACGCAGCAGCTGCGGACTGCACACTGGAAGCAGGTGCTCCTCGAAAAGATGGTCGGTGTGGAGGTCCGGCCAATCCTGGAAGCCATACCAGATGGCAGCGTCGATCTGCTCATTTGCAAAATCAACGTGGCGCAAGGTATCGAGAAATCGCAGTTGGATTGCAGGATGCCGCTCCATGAACTGCGTCAAGCGCGGAATCATCCAGGTGGCAAGCAGGCTTGGTGGGACCGCCAAGGTTAAGCGCTCCGAAGATCCTAACTCGGCAACATCCCGGCTGGCTTCGTCGATCTGGTCGAAAACCTTGCGGATGCGAGCCAGATAAACGGCGCCGGCGTCGGTCAGTTGCAGCTTGCGGTTCATGCGGTGGAACAGACGGGTTCCCAGGTGGTCCTCAAGGTGCTTGACCTGGTGCCCGATGGCGGAGGGCGTGACAAACAACTCATCGGCCGCAAGTTTGAAGCTTTGGTAGCGCGCGGCCGCCTCGAAGCTGCGCAGCGCCGGCAATGGTGGAAGCGAACGGTTCATGGTGTGTGGGTTCTTGAGCTTTCTTGTGTCCGTCGGGCAGTCCGGTCGGCAGGTCACAGCCGCGGAGTCAACCTCGGGCGCTGTGCGGTCCAGTATCCGCCAAAAAGCGCGCATCAGACAAGTTTAGCTCCGCCGAGGAGCAAGAAATGATCGTTTGCCACACCCTCCCCCGTTCGCCAGAATACCCCTGACTCGCACCGATCTTAAAGTGGGTGGGCCGTTTCGATCGGGCCGGCATTCGGCTGGAGTCGGGAATTCACTACAACTGAACCAACAGGAAAAATCTTCAATGCGGGAAAACTCTCCCCAGAAGCTGGATCATGCGGCAACCGGGCCTTTGTCCGGATTGCTCGTGGTATCGATCGAACAGGCTCTGGCAGCGCCATTGTGTACCTGCCGGCTCGCCGACGCTGGTGCGCGTGTCATCAAGGTCGAGCGCGACAGTGGCGATTTTGCGCGCGGCTACGACAGCGTCGTCCATGGGGAGGCGTCGTATTTTGTCTGGACCAACCGCGGCAAGGAGTCCGTGCAGTTGGACTTGCACGATGCCGATGACCAGGCTCTGATGCACCGCATGCTGGCGCAGGCAGATGTGTTTGTGCAGAACCTGGGTCCAGGCGCATCGGCGCGCGCGGGCTTTGGTTCCGCCGAACTGCGTGCGCGCTACCCAAGCCTGATCACCTGCGATATCAGCGGTTATGGCGAGGACGGCCCTTACCGAGACATGAAGGCGTACGACCTGCTGGTGCAATCTGAAAGCGGTCTCGTCTCGGTCTCAGGTCCTCCAGGTGAGTACGGAAGGATCGGGGTATCGATCTGCGACATCGGCGCCGGAATGAACGCCTTGATCGGGATCCAGCAAGCGCTGCTAGCCCGTGAGCGCACAGGCTGCGGCAGCGCGGTACAGGTCTCGCTGTTCGACACGGCAGCAGACTGGATGAGCGTTCCGGTGCTGCACCAGGCCTATGCCGGACAGGGTCCGCGGCGTGTGGGCTTGAGCCATCCGTCGATCGCCCCGTATGGGGGCTTCCAGACTGCGGACGATGAAACCCTCGTGATCGCAGTGCAGAATGAGAGGGAATGGAGCCGCTTTGCTTGCGATTTTCTCGGCGATCCCGACGTAGCTCAGGACCCGCGCTTCGGAAGCAACAACCTCCGCGTCGCCAACAGAACGCAACTCGATGACCTGATCCGACAGGCGTTCGCCGCTTACCCGCGCGCTGCGCTCGAAGGGCGACTGCAGCAAGCTGGCATCGCCTATGGTGCCGTCAACAGCACCGCTGCGCTGCTTGCACATCCCCAGTTGCGTACCTGGCCGGTCGCCACGCCCTCAGGTGAGGCCATGCTGGTTGCACCACCAGTGCGCAGTGAACACGATACAGGTCGCTTCAGGGCGGTTCCCGCACTGGGTCAACACAGCGCAGCGGTGCGCGCGGAATTTGGCCTGGAGTCAGCAGGGGCGCCATCATGACTCCGGCCGAGAAGCAAATGCTCAAGAATTGGGTCGGGCGCACGGAATCGGCGCGAGACACGGTGTCGTCCTGGCGGGTCGCAGCGCTCGCCCATGCGCTGGATCGTGACGATACCCCCAGTGTTGGCGATGCGCTTCCACCGTTGTGGCACTGGCTGAACTTCCTGCCAACCTACAAGGCATCGGAGCTTGGTTATGATGGCCACGCACGCCTCGGCAGTTTCCTGCCGCCCGTGTCGTTGCCACGTCGGATGTGGGCCGGCGGGCGCCTGCGCTTCGAACGTCCGCTGCGCGTTGGCGAAAACGCGACTCGTGTATCGCGCATCGCCGATATCGCGTTCAAATCTGGTCAGAGCGGGTCGCTGGCATTCGTCCAGGTGCAGCACAACATTGATGGTGACCAAGGCGCCCAGATCGTCGAAGAGCACGATATCGTCTACCGTGCCGCTGCGTCAAACTCTGCTGCGCCGCCGCCAGCCAGACCTGCACCCGCCCAGGCGCAGTGGTCCAGCGAACTGAGCGCCGACCCGGTGCTCCTGTTTCGGTATTCGGCGCTGACGTTCAATGGCCACCGCATCCACTACGACCGTGAATTCTGCTTGGGCGAGGCCTATCCCGGCCTGGTTGTACATGGGCCTTTGATCGCGACCTTGCTTTTGGACCTGTTACGTCGCCATGCGTCGACCGCCAAGGTGAAGACGTTTGCATTCAAGGCCATCAGCCCGCTGTTCGATATTCACCCCTTTAGCGTGCACGGCCGGGTCGACGGCACACAGGCCACATTGTGGGCGCTGAACCATCGCAGCGAGTTGGCAATGAGCGCCAGCGCGGAACTGGGGGGCGGCCAATGATGCACGGGAACCGACTGCCTGGGCGTTCCTGGCGTTCCATGTTGTTCGTGCCCGCCCACCAGCGGCGAATGGTCGAACGGGCTCACACACGTGCTGCAGATGCGATTGTTCTCGACCTTGAAGACGGTGTTCCAGAACCATCCAAGGCCGAGGCCCGCGACATGCTCGGCAACGCAATCGTCACGCTGGCTGGACGCGGCACAGACGTCATCGTGCGTGTCAATCGCGAACTTTCTGCATGTGTGCGCGACATGGATGTCGCAGTCCGGCCAGGCGTGGCCGCGATCACTCTGCCCAAAGTGATGGGGCCGGAGCATATCGCCTTGATCGACGAGATGATCGGCACGCTCGAGCACGAACGGGCCATGCCCATTGGAGGGTTGCGTGTCATTGCGATGGTCGAAACTGCCGCGTCGCTGGGCCGTATCAATGCCATTGCTGGCGCCGGTGCACGTCTTTGTGGGATCACGCTAGGGACGGAAGACCTGGCTTTGGATTGCGGCTTCGCTCCGACACCAGACA
This sequence comes from uncultured beta proteobacterium, assembly GCA_903868285.1. GTDB lineage: Bacteria > Pseudomonadota > Gammaproteobacteria > Burkholderiales > SG8-39 > CAIPUP01. The sequence goes on along the minus strand of CAIPUP010000245.1, from coordinate 6,193 downwards.
ACCTGACAGATCCGATGCGCAGCCTGGTACTTGCGGCCCGCGCTGCAGGTTTGACGCCCTACGGACTGCCCGGCAGCATTGCCGCGATCGAGGAGCACACACTCTTTCAGAGTCTGGCTCGATCGGCGTGCGCGATGGGACTGGAGGGCGCCTTCTGCATCCATCCATCCCAGGTCGCCGCACTCAATGATGCGTTCTCACCAGCGGTCGCCGAACTATGCTGGGCGCGGGGCGCCGTCGAAGCATTCGAACAAGCACTGCGCGATGGGCATGGTGCTGTTTCCTTCCGAGGCGGCATGCTGGACTTGCCGGTCATCAAGCGGGCACGCGCACTGCTGGCCCGCGAACGAATTGCCTCTCCCTCCGCTGCCCGCTGATCGGTATCCATATGGACAACGCACTGACACGCATCGCCAATTGGGTCGCCGAATGCCCCATGCACCATGACTCTCTGGCCACGCGACGTGCGCGCGTCGCGGTTCAGGATACGGTGGCTTGCATGCTCGCCGGTAGCCGCGCCTCCGTTACCCTGCGCACTGGGCAGGTCATTGATGCCTGGGGCAGCGGGCCGTGCAACGCCGTTGGCGGCAGGCGCGTCGCGGCTCCGTGGGCAGCGCTCCTGAATGGCACGGCGGCACATGCGCTCGATTTCGACGACTATGACTTTCCTGCGGTCAGCCACCCGAGCGCCGTGCTGGTGCCGGCCCTGGTCGCCTTGGCCGAGGAAATTGGCGCATCGGGTGGCGCCATGCTGGATGCGTATGTGGTCGGCTACGAAGCCATGGCCTGTGTCGGCAAAGCCGTCAATATGGCACATTACGAGCGCGGCTGGCATTCCACCGCGACGCTCGGAACGCTGGGCGCGTCAGCCGCCTGCGCGCGTCTTCTGAGACTGGACGGCGACGCCTGCGACACTGCGCTGAGTATCGCGACTAGCATGGCTGCTGGCTTCAAGTCGCAGTTCGGCACGATGGTCAAACCGCTGCATGCGGGACTGGCGGCAAAGAACGGCATCCTTGCAGCACGGTTGGCGCAAAGCGGCATCACGGCGTCGAAGACCACGCTCGACGGTCCCGGGAGCATATTGACACTGCTTGGCGGCGCTACGGCACCGGGTTTCGACCGTGCGCTGGCCGAACTGGGTGCGCCCCTGGCGATCGAACAGTTCGGCCTGGTTACCAAGCGCTTCCCAACCTGTAGTTATACACATCGCGCAATCGCCGGCCTGCTACGCTTGCGCGAGTTGCACCGGATCGACCCCGTGCAGGTAGAGCGCATCGAAGCGGAACTGCCAGATCGCAATGCGCAGGTGCTGGCCTACCCGCATGCACAGACCGCGGACCAGGCCCGCTTCAGCATGCAGTTTTGCCTGGCCAACGCGCTCTGCACCGGTGACGTCTTGGAGTCCGACTTTTTGCCCGATGCGCTCGGCCGCACGGAAGTGCGCGACCTGATGCCACGTATCACTCTGCTTCACTACCCGGCCGATCCGAACGGCACCGACTCGTCACCAGAAGAGCCGGACCATGTTCGTGTCTGGCTCAAGAGCGGCGTACAGCTCGAGATAACTATAGGCGATGTACCCGGAGGTCCGTCCAGTCCATTGAGCGAGAAGGAACTCAGCGTCAAGCTGCACCAGTGTGTGGATCCGGTCATTGGCGTGCTGAGTGCAGTCGAACTGGAGTTGACCCTGGGCAGGTTCGCTCAGTTGCCCGACCTGAGCGCCGTTACTCGCCACTTCCATCACTTGATTGACGACACAGGCTGCGCCCGTCAGGCGTCGCCTGTCCCCCGCGACTGAGACAGGCGGCCATCTAATGGAAACCCTGCAGTTCATCATGCAAAACCTTGGGCTCCTTGGAATCCGCGCTCTGGAGCATGTGTCGCTGGTCGGCGTTGCGGTAGGTGTTGCGATCATTACCGGTGTTCCGATCGGCATCGCGATCACCCAGAACGAGCGCATCGCCAAGTTCGTGTTGTACATCGCTTCGATGATCATGACGATCCCGTCGGTGGCACTGTTCGGACTGATGATCCCGATCCTGTCGACGATCGGTCAAGGCATCGGGTACCTGCCCGCTGTGATCGCGGTCATGTTGTATTCGCAACTGCCCATCATCCGAAACACTTATACCGCGATCAGGAACGTGGACCCGGCATTGCGGGAAGCTGCGCAGGGCATGGGCATGACTCCAACGCAGCGCCTGGCGATCGTGGAGATCCCGCTGGCTGTTCCCGTCATCATGGCCGGCGTACGAACTGCTGCGGTGATGAATATCGGAATCATGGCCGTTGCGGCCTACATAGGCGCCGGCGGACTTGGCACATTCATCAGCCGAGGTATCTCGCAGACCGACAGCCGTCAGTTGATCACCGGTGCGCTGGCGGTGAGCCTTTTGGCCATCACCGCTGACTTCTGCCTCGCGTGGCTGCAGCGCCGCCTCACGCCTGCCGGCATCCGGCCGTGAGGCCTGCCTCCTGGTCAATCATCTGCGACGCATGCGACATCACAGACAACGAGACACGCCATGATAAAACTTGAGCGACTGACAAAGATATACGAAACGCCGGTACGCAAGGTAGTGGCCGCCGACCACATCGACATGGAAGTGCCGACCGGTGAGATCTGCGTGTTACTCGGCCCCTCGGGCTGTGGGAAGACCACGACACTCAAGATGGTCAATCGTATCGTCACACCAACCGGCGGGCGTGTGCTGATCGACGGCCAGGATACAACCGACATACCCACAGTGGAACTACGCCGCAAGATTGGCTACGTAATCCAGCAGATCGGACTGTTTCCTAATATGACGGTCGAGGAGAACATCTGCGTGGTGCCGCGCCTGCTCGGCTGGGACGCCGCCAAGGCGCGCCGGCGAGCGGCCGAGCTGCTCGAGTTGACGGCGCTCGACCCAGCCACCTTTCTAAAGAGGTACCCCAAGGAGTTGTCCGGCGGCCAGCAGCAGCGCGTCGGCGTGGCGCGCGCTCTGGCAGCCGATCCGCCCGTGATGCTGATGGACGAGCCGTTTGGCGCTATCGACCCGATCAACCGTGCAGCCATCCAGGACGAGTTTCTGAAGCTGCAGGAGAAGTTGCACAAGACCATCCTGTTCGTCAGCCATGACATCGATGAGGCCGTCAAGATGGGCGACAAGATTGCCATTTTTCGCGCTGGCCGGCTGGAGCAGATTGACTCACCGGACAACGTTCTGGCCCACCCTGCGCAACCCTTTATCGCGGACTTCGTGGGTGCCGATCGCACCATCAAGCGCCTCGGGTTGATTCGTGTGGCCGACGCCATGACAAGTGATGCACCGGTTCTTTCACTTGGCGCCGATCCGGTTCTCGCGCAGGCGATGTTGCATGAGTCCGGTGCTGCGGCGCTGGTGATCGTTACACCTGAGGGCAAGCCGCACGGATTCATGACTGCGGCGAGTTCGTTCGGACCCGGCAGCACTTGCGGGCATGCAAGTACCCCGATCGCGGCCAGCGTTTCGGTGGCAGCCGACCTTCGCACAGCCGTTTCCAGAATGTTCGAGAACGACGTCGAGTGGCTATCCTGCGTAGACGACGAGGGGCGCCATGTAGGGGCTCTGGAGATGCGTCGCATCAGGCACCTGCTCGGCAGGACCTACGAGGCCGGGGGACGGGCATGAACGACCGCCCCGTCAGCGGCAGGGCCATGGGCTGTGTCGGCAGCAAGGTTGGCGAGTGGTTGCTGTGGGGCGCCATCATTGCGGTCGCACTTGGCGTGCTGCGCTGGATCGACCTGCCGGAGATGTTGCGCCGCTACGGTGGCGACATCGTGCATCTGGCAGTGCAGCACCTCGGGTTGGCGGCGTTGTCAGGCGGCCTGGCAATCCTGGTTGGGATCCCGGTTGGCATCATTTTGAGCCGACCATCGTTCGCCAAGATTTCTGAGCCCGGCGCACGGGTGCTCACCATCGGGTCAACGATCCCCTCCCTGGCCATCCTGGCCTTGTCGATGAGCTGGTTGGGGATTGGTACGCCACCAGCAGTTTTTGCTTTGTGGGCGGTGACGCTGCTGCCGATCGTGCGCAATACCATGGCCGGCCTGCGCGGTGTCGATCCCTATTTGCTGGAGGCCGGGCGCGGCATGGGAATGACGCCCATGCAACTTCTAGTGCGCGTCGAGTTGCCCAACGCCATGTATGTTCTGCTCGCCGGTGTACGAACCGCACTTGCCATCAATGTGGGCACGGTGCCAATGGCGTTCCTTATTGGTGGTGGAGGCCTGGGCGAACTCATCTTCACAGGCATCGACCTCAATGAACCGGCCATGATGCTGGCCGGTGCAATTCCAACTGCAGGGCTCGCGGTGTTGGTCGATTTCAGTCTGGGCCTGATTGCCTACTACCTGGTCCCACGCGGTGTCAACCCGCTGCGATGACTTCCCCTTTTCGATAGCTCTACTTTTACTCAACCCTGACAGGAGACGACAATGAACATACGCAACGCTTTAAAGAATCTGGGCAAACTGGTGGCGGTGGCTGCTGTGGCACTAAGCCTTCAAACAGCACACGCCATCACAGTCGGTGGCAAGAACTATACCGAGCAGCAACTGATGGCCGAAATGACCACCCAGTTGTTGAAGTCCAAGGGCATTGATGCCAGCAAGAAGGCCGGCATGGGCAGTGCTGTTTTGCGGGCGGCCCAGGAAAACGGCCAGATCGATCTTTACTGGGAGCTCACTGGAACCTCCCTGATTACCTTCAACAAGGTGACAGACAAGCTCAATGCTGAAGAAACCTACAAAAGGGTCAGGGACCTCGACGCGGCAAAGGGTTTGGTGTGGCTCAACCCGTCCAAAGCCAACAACACCTATGCCCTGGTGATGCGCAGGGCGGATTCGGACTCCAGGAACATCAAGTCGCTCAGTGACCTCGCCAGGGCTGTCAAAGGTGGAACCAATCTTACATTTGCGAGCAACATCGAGTTTGCAGCACGACCGGATGGGCTCAAACCGATGGAGGCAGCCTATGGATTCGAATTCCCGCGGGAGAGCGTGCGTCGCATGGACAGTGGCCTAACCTACCAGGCGTTGAAGGAAAAGCAGGTCGATATCGCGCTGGCGTTCGCAACCGATGGTCGGATTCCTGCGTTTGATTTTGTCGTTCTCAGGGATGACAAGGGCTTCTTTCCCTTTTACAACCTGACTCCGGTCATCCGCAAGGACACGATGGAGGCCAACCCGAAGATCGCTCCGCTGCTCAATGCGCTGTCGGCGAAATTGGACGATGCCACGATGGCAAGGCTCAATGCGAACGTTGATGTCGATAAGAAGACCATTGAGGAAGTCGCAACCAAGTTCCTTAAGGACTCGGGACTGCTGTGAGGTTGTTTCGCGGGAGGACTATCGCTCTGCTACCCGCATCGTTACTGCCAAGCCCCATGCAGTGGATTTGTGGCTCATTTCTTGAACTGGCACAGCTGAGAAGCTGTGTTTTGTCAAAACCTATACAGTGAAGGTCTGCTTTTTTCCGAGGCTGGGATGCACGGATTCCATTCGTGCGTCGTTCTTTCTTGATGCAGCAGAAATGTGCGCAATCGACCCTTGATGCTGTCAACCAGTGCAGCCATAAAAGGCGGGAAGATAGGAATCGCACTCGAAGCCTCGGGCTTTTTTCGGTGTCCGAAAGAGTGCAAGCAGGCTGTTCAAGGCCGGTCGGTTGTGGAGGACCGCTTCTGGCCCCAACCTGTCCGCTGCCTGCATTGCTGGTAGTGCTGGCGTCACCCCTGTGCTTTGCTCCCAACGTTCGGCGCAGCGGGGCCGATCAGATCCCAGAGATTGCCATACAGGTCACTGAAGACCGCCACGGTGCCGTAAGGCTCCACCACGGGCCCGCGGACAAAGCCCACGCCCGCTGACTTGTACTGCTGGTAGTCACGTTCGCAGTCATCTGTTTGCAAGAACAGGAACACCCTGCCGCCGGTTTGGTTGTCGACCCGGGCTAATTGATCAGGGCCATCGGCGCGCGCCAGCACCAGCTTGGCCTGCCCAGTGCCATCGGGCGCCACAACGACCCAGCGCTTGTCGTGCCCGGGCAGCGGCGAGTCTTCGATCAGGCGAAAACCGAGTTGGGTGACGTAGAAATCGATGGCTTCATCGTAATCACGCACGACGATTGAAACGAGTCCAAGGTGCTGAGTCATGGGCTGTACTGTACGCTGG
>CAIPUP010000244.1 GCA_903868285.1 uncultured beta proteobacterium | reverse complement strand
GACGATCGCCTCTACCTGCTGGGCGATGTGTTCGACTACTGGATCGGCGATGACGATCTGGACGATGCCTTCAACCAGCGCATGGTGCAGGCCATGGCGCTGGCAACGGCGCGCGGCGTGCAGCTGCAATTGATGCACGGCAATCGCGATTTCCTGCTGGGCGCGCGCTTTTGCCAGGCCAGCGGTGTCAGCCTGCTGCCCGACCTGCAGCGGCTGCAGATCGATCAGGAGTCAGTGCTGCTGTGCCATGGCGATCTGCTGTGCACCGACGATGTGGCCTATCAGCAATTTCGTGCCCAGGTACGCACGCCGCAATGGGCGGCGCAGTTCCAGGCACGTGCCCTGAGCGAACGTCGTCAGGAAGTGGCAGCACTGCGCCAGCGCAACGAGAGCGAAAAGCAGGGCAAGAGCGAAGACATCATGGATACCAACGCCGAGGCAGTCGCCGCACTGTTACGCGCTGAGGGCTACCCCACCCTGGTACACGGCCACACCCATCGCGCAGGCCGGCATCAGCATGTGGTGGATGGGAATGACTGCCAGCGCTGGGTGCTGGCCGACTGGTACCAGCAAGCCTCGGCCCTGCTGCGCGACGGTCAGGGCTGGCGCGTTCTGCCACTGCCGGGCTGACACTGCCCGGCTGACAATGCCGGGCCGACACTTCGCGCCTGGCGGCAACCTACAGCAGTCCGCGCGCCAGATCGGCGCGAATGTCCTCGAACGACTCCAGCCCCACCGCCACCCGCAGCAGTCCATCACGGATGCCGGCACGGGCACGCGCCTCGTCACTCAAGCGACCATGGGTGGTGGTGCCGGGATGGGTGATGGTGGTCTTGGTGTCACCCAGGTTGGCCGTGACGGAAATCATGCGCGCGGCATCCACCACCTTCCAGGCAGCAGCCCGTCCGCCCTTGACCTCGAACGACACGATCGCCCCGCCCAGGCGTTGCTGGCGCATCGCCAGCGCATGCTGCGGATGCGAGGGCAGGCCGGGGTAGAACACACGCTCGATCTGCGGCTGCGCCTCCAGCCATTGCGCCAGGGCCAGGGCACTGGCCGACTGCGCGTCCATGCGTATACGCAGCGTCTCCATGCCCTTTAACAGCACCCAGGCATTGAAGGCCGACAGCGTCGGTCCGGCGGTGCGCAGAAACGACAGCACCGAATCGTTGATCAACTCGCGCTTGCCCAGCACCGCACCACCCAGCACCCGCCCCTGGCCATCGAGGTACTTGGTGGCGGAATGAATGATCAGGTCGGCCCCGAGCGCAATCGGTCGCTGCAGCGCTGGTGAGCAGAAACAGTTGTCCACCGCCAGCAGCGCACCGCCCTCGTGGGCAATCTGCGCCAGCGCAGCGATGTCGAACACCTCGGTCATGGGGTTGGACGGCGTCTCGATGAAAATCAGTTTGGTGCCGGGCTGCATCGCGGCACGAAAGGCCGCGCTGTCGGTGCCATCGACAAAGGTGGTCTTGACCGCAAAACGCCCCATGATGTTGGCGAACAACTGGATGGTCGAGCCAAACAGGCTGGACGAGGCTACCACATGGTCGCCCGCCTTGAGCAGCGCCATGGCCATGGCCAGGATGGCCGACATGCCCGAGGCGGTCGCAACACAGGCCTCTGCCCCTTCCAGCGCCGCCAGACGCTCCTGGAACATGTTCACTGTGGGATTGGTGAAGCGCGAATACACCAGACCCGGCTCGCCACGCTGAAACCGTCCGGCCGCCTGCTCGGCGTTGTCAAACACATAGCTGGAGGTCAGGTACATGGCCTCGGCATGCTCGCCAAACTGGCTGCGTGTGATGCCAGCGCGTACCGCCAGCGTGTCGAAATTCAGTTCCTCATCCATGTTCGCTCCTTTGTCTGGCGCTCTAAGCGCGCTCAGGTCGCGCCCAGGCGGCACTCAGGCCACGCTCAGGCCTCATTCAAATCCAGTTGGTTACTGGATTGCTCATCTTCACTCTGCCCTCGACCGGCATGGCGCGCGCTCTCGATGCCAGCCAGATAGTCATCGGTGACATCACCGGTGATGTAGCGACCATCAAAGCAGGACGTCTCGAAACTGGTGAGGGCGGGATTGACCTGGGTGATCGAGGCCTTCAAGGCCGCCAGATCCTGGAACACCACCGCATCGGCACCCAGCTCGCGCGCGATCTGCTCTTCGTTGCGATCGGTGGCGATCAGCTCCTCGCGCGTCGGCATATCGATGCCATAGACGTTGGCATAGCGCACCGGCGGCGCGGCCGAGGCAAACACCACCTTGCGCGCACCGGCCTCGCGCGCCATCTGCACGATCTCGCGGCTGGTGGTACCGCGCACGATGGAATCGTCGACGATCAGCACGTTCTTGTCCTTGAACTCCAGACCCATGACATTGAGCTTCTGGCGCACCGACTTCTTGCGTATGGCCTGCCCCGGCATGATGAATGTACGACCGATATAGCGATTGCGCACAAAGCCTTCGCGATAAGCCACGCCCAGTGTGTTGGCGATTTCCAGTGCACTAGGACGACTGGTGTCGGGCACCGGTATCACCACATCGAGTTGCAGATCCGGCATGCTGCGACGAATCTTGCCGGCCAGTTGCTGCCCCATGCGCAGACGGGTTTCGTAGACCGAGGCACCATCGATCACCGAATCCGGTCGCGCCAGGTAGACGTATTCAAAGATACACGGCGACAGCGTTGGATTTTCGGCGCATTGCTGGCTGAAAAAACTGCCCGACTGATCGATGAAAATGGCCTCCCCCGGCGCCACATCACGCACCGGTGTGAAGCCACTGGCGGTCAGCACGATGCTCTCGGAACAGACCAGATACTCCGGGCCTTGCGCGGTGTCGTTGATACCGTAGATCAGTGGCCGTATGCCATACGGGTCGCGAAACGCCACCACACCGCAGCCGGCGATCATGGCCACCACGGCATAGGCACCACGACAGCGCCGGTGCACATTGGCGATAGCACGAAACACCGCCGGCGCATCCAGCCGATGACCGTTGGCGGCCAGCTCCAGCTCATGCGCCAGCACATTCAGCAACACCTCGGAATCGGAGTTGGTGTTGATGTGCCGAAGATCGAGGCGAAACATCTCCTGCTTGAGCGCCTCGGCATTGGTCAGATTGCCGTTGTGCGCCAGCACGATGCCAAACGGTGAATTGACATAGAACGGCTGCGCCTCGGCCGAACTGGCGGCCGATCCGGCGGTCGGGTAGCGGCAATGCGCCAATCCAAACTCACCCGGCAGCGAACGCATATTGCGAGTACGGAATACGTCCCGCACCAGGCCTGGCCCCTTGTGCATGTGAAAGCTGTTGCCCTGCGCAGTCACGATGCCAGCAGCATCCTGACCGCGATGCTGCAGCAACAACAGCCCGTCATACAGCAACTGGTTGACCGGCGACTTTGCCACCACGCCGAGAACACCACACATGACACACCTCTGTTTCGAAACGCTGTTTCGGAACTGCGGCAAGGCCCATCGACCCCGCTAGCAGATGATGCAACCTATTGATTATTAACGATATTTTAGATGCTTTGCGAAGTCTTCCGGAAGCATCGGGCGCAACACCAGCACGAGGTTCTCGAGTGGCACAGAGAGCATGGCATTACGCCACAGCGCATGACCGGGCAGCGGCGTGAGGCCTGCCAGCATCACCAGTACCAGCACCAGGATCAGTCCGCGTACCAATCCGAACAGCGCACCCAGCGCACGGTCGGCCACGCCCAATCCGGCGGCGGCAATGAGCTTGTTGCACACCAGACCGACCAGGCCTGAGGCCACCAGCACCAGGATGAACACCGCCAGGTAGCCCACCAGGCTGGCCAGGAATGCCCCCATCTCGGCCGGCATGTGCTGCGCCAGCGCATCACCGAACAACGCCGAGAGCACGAAGGCGGCAATCCAACCCGCCAGCGACACGATCTCGCGCACCAGGCCGCGCAGCAAGCTCCACAGCAGCGACAGCCCCAGCACACCCAGCACCGCGTAATCGAAATAGTTCATTCAGAGGCCTATGCGCGTGGATCTACTGCGGCACCACGCTGCCCACCGGCAGGCCAAGGGTCTTCAATTCCTCGCGTGCTTTTTCGGCCGCTTCGCGCGTGGCATAAGGACCAGCACGAACCTTGGTCTGCTCACCCTTGGGGCCCTGCGCCACTTCGACGATGGTCTTGAAGCCGGCGGCATTGGCCTTGTCCTGGGCGCGCTTGGCGTTGAGCGTGGTGGAGTAGGCACCGATCTGCACCAGGTATCGCTCTGCCTTGCCGCTGGCAACCACAGGCGGGGTCGGCGCTGACGCGGTTGCACTACCTGCTGCCGCGCTTGGCGCAGGGGCAGGGACAGGCGCTGGCGCAGCGGACAGCGGCATAGCGGACAGCGGCGAAGCGGGCACAGGTGCTGGTGTAGCGCTCGGCGCAACAGCCGGGGACGGCGAGCTCGTCGCCGCAGGTGTTACCGGGGCGGCTGAACGCACAGGCTGACTGGATGGCACTGCGGCATTGCCCTGCTGCGCTTCCTGCACCGGCGCTCCCGGCGGCAAGGCGCGGCTGTTGAAACGGCCAGCATCCTGGCTGGGGATCAACACCGAAAGTTCCTGACTGAGTGGACGCGGCTCACGATCCAGCACCAGTGGCAGAACGATCACCACCAGCAGTACCAGGGCAAGCGCCCCGACCAGCCTACGCCTTGCGCGGCGCTTGAGATCGATATTGGAGTCCGGATGATCAGCCATGTTGAATCTCGTCCGTCCGGTGCAGCGCGACGTACTAGCCGCCAGCACACTCGCCACTGGTCAGCACATCCGCCACAGTGAGGAATGAGCCAAAGATGCAGATTCTATCATCCTGCCCTGCGCGCTCCTTGGCTGCATGCAGCGCTGCCGAGGGGCTGTCATAGCAAAACACTTGCGGCAACACGGCCGATTTATCACCGCCGGCGATAGCCTGATCGCGCAGTTCAAGCAATACCGGTTGCAATTGCGCAGCCAGTTGCGCCGCTCTGGCACCGCGCGGCCCCGGCAACGAGGCGCAGTGCCAAACGGAAAAGCGCTTTGCCAGGGCGCGGAATACGCCCTGCATATCCTTGTCCTGCATCATGCCCACTACGGCATGACTGTCGGGATGAAATCCCATGGCGGACAGGTTGTCCTCCAACACCGCCGCCGCATGCGGGTTATGCGCCACATCCAGCACCATCACCGGCCTGCCCGGCAGCACCTGAAAACGCCCGCGCAGTTCGGCATGCATCAAACCCTCGCGTACCGCCTGCATACTGACCGGCAAGCGATCATGCAAGGTTCCCAGGGCGGCCAATGCCACCGAAGCATTCACCAGTTGCCGCGTACCACGCAAGGCCGGGTGGGCCAGTCCGCCACGCCGACCATGGGCATCCCAGAACAACCATTGCCGATCCTGCTTCTGGAAACCGAAGTCACGACCAATCTGCAACAACTTCGCACCCACTGTCTCGGCCTGGCCCAGCAAGCGCGCTGGCGGCTCGCTATCGCCACAGACGGCTGGCACACCGGCGCGGAAAATGCCGGCTTTCTCGAAACCGATGTGCTCGCGCGTCGGGCCAAGATAGTCGACATGATCGATACCGATGCTGGTGACAATGGCGCAGTCCGGATCGAACACATTGACCGCGTCCAGCCGTCCGCCCAGACCGACTTCCAGTATCACCGCCTCGACTCCCGCCTGCACAAACAACCAGGCCGCAGCCAATGTGCCGTATTCAAAATAGGTCAGCGTCACCGCATTGCCGTCACTGCCCGCTGCAAGGCGTCCGGCCTCGACCGCTGCGAAGGCCTGACACAGCGCGTCATCGTCCTGATCAATACCGTTGATGCGCACCCGCTCGTTGTAGCGCAACAGATGCGGCGAGGTGTACAGGCCAATGCAATAGCCGGCCGCACGCAGCATGGCTTCAAGGAAGACGCAGGTCGAGCCCTTGCCATTGGTGCCACCAACCGTGAACAGCGGCACGTTGAATTGCAGATTCATGGCGCGGCGCACTGCCTCGACCCGCTCCAGGCCCATGGCAATGCCAGCGGTTGCAGCCGGATGAGACTGTTCGATATAGGCCAGCCACTGCGTTAGCGAGCGGCCTTGCGGCGCAGTCAAGGGACTCGACCTCAGTGAACCCGATTGCACAGCCACAATGTATGCGCGATCGCAGGCTTAGATGACAGGCGCTGACTGACGCAGCAGCAGCGACAGCAGTGCTGCCAGCTTGTCGCGCATCTGACGGCGATCGATGATCATGTCGATGCCGCCCTTTTCCAGCAGGAACTCCGAACGCTGGAAACCCTCGGGTAATTTTTCCCGCACCGTCTGCTCGATCACACGCGGACCGGCGAAACCAATCAGGGCCTTGGGTTCGGCCACCACCACATCACCGATCATGGCAAAGCTGGCCGAGACACCGCCGGTGGTGGGGTCCGTCAGAACGGAAATAAACGGCAGACGACGCGCCGACAATCGCGTCAAGGCAGCGGTGGTCTTGGCCATCTGCATCAGCGACAACATGCCTTCCTGCATGCGCGCTCCGCCGCTGGCGGTGAAACAGACGAACGGCAGGTTGTGCTCCAGGCACACCCGCACGCCACGCGCGAACCGCTCGCCCATGACCGAACCCATGGTACCGGCCATGAATTCAAAATCGAGCACCGCCACCACCACTGGAATGCTGCGTATTGCACCCTGCAATACCACCAGTGATTCGGTCTCGCCACTGCTGCGCTCGGCATCCACCAGCCGATCGCTGTAGCGACGACTGTCCTTGAACTTGAGCGCATCGACCGGCAAGACCTCGGCACCGATCTCGAAGCGCCCTTCCGGATCGAGCAGCAGATCCAGTCGCGCCCGAGCGCTGATGCGGTGATGGTGATCGCACTTGGGACAGACCTGGGCGTTCTGCTCCAGATCGGTGGAATAGAGCACCGTGCCGCAGCCCTGGCATTTGGACCACAGTCCCTCGGGCACGGTTTTCTTGGCCGTGGAATCCGAGCGATTGATCTTGGGCGGGAGAAGTTTCTGTAGCCAGGACATGGGTTATCCGAGCGCAGCCATGAACGTCGACATGCTCAGGCTGCGTCCATGGCGCTGCGCACACCGCGCAGAAATTCCGCCACGCTAGGCACTGCCTTTTGCGGCCCCACGGTTTCGATTTCCTGAATGATGCGGCTGCCGATGATGGCGGCATCGGCCACCTGGCAGATGGCGCGTGCCGTGGCGCCATCGCGTATGCCAAAGCCGACACCAATCGGCAATTGGGTCACGGCACGAATGCGCTGCAGGTTGGCCTCGACATCGGCCAGGTCAAGATGGCCGGCACCGGTAATACCTTTGAGCGACACGTAGTAGATGTAACCGGTGGCCATCGCGGCAATGCTGGCAATGCGATCCGCGGTCGACGTCGGCGAGAGTAGAAAAATCAGGTCCATGCCGGCAGCGCGTATGCCCGCAGCAAACTCGCCGCATTCCTCGGGCGGATAGTCGACCACGATCACGCCATCCACACCGGCCTCGGCCGCCTGCTCGATGAAACGCGTCTGCCCCATGGCCTCGACCGGATTGGCATAGCCCATCAACACCACCGGATGCGTGTTGTTAGTGCGACGGAATTCGCGCACCATGTTCAGCACCTGCCCCATGCCAACGTGATGCAACAAGGCGCGCTCGGCCGCACGTTGGATTACCGGACCATCGGCCATCGGATCGGAGAACGGCACGCCAAGTTCGATGATGTCAGCGCCGGCCTCGGCCATGGCCAGCATCAGCGGCACGGTCAGCGCGGGATCCGGGTC
>CAIPUP010000243.1 GCA_903868285.1 uncultured beta proteobacterium | reverse complement strand
CTGGCACGACGCGAACGCACCTCGCGCATGGTGCGCGGCTCGAACGAGAACGCCACCCGCTTTCACAACCCGGAGCTGGCGCACAAGGAAGGCGCCCAGGCCTACATCGATCGCGAATGGCAGCCCGATCGTGTGCGCGAACGCTATGACTGGCTGTTCACCTATGACGTCGATACGGCGGCGATCTGAGGCAACCGGCCTTGACGTACATCGCAAAATTGCTATATAACAAACTATGTCATGGCGCGTAGAAACGCTGGATGCCCGAGCTGAAGTCCCTGGAGACTTCGCTGAAGGCGCGCTTTCTGCACATTTGTGAACTGCTGGAGACATTCGGACCCAACGAGGTAGGGCTGCCACACGTCCGATTCCTCACCGGAAAACTTTGGGAAATTCGCATGAAGGGCAAAAGTGGCATCGCACGGGCCATTTACGTAACGATTGCCGAAAAGAGGATTGTCGTCGTCCACGCTTTTATGAAAAAGTCCCAAAAGACACCGCGTTCAGCGATCGACACCGCCCTGGACAGATCGAAGGAGTTGAGAAAATGAGCAGCATCAGAACACTGAAAAAGCAATGGCTCTCCGACTCCAAAGTCAAAAAAGCCTATGTAGCGATGACACCTGAATTCGCACTCGCGAAGACCTTGATCGCCGCGCGAGTCAAAGCCGGACTGACCCAGCAAGAGGTGGCTAAACGGATGGGAACCACGCAATCGGCGATCGCGCGTCTTGAGGCGGGCAATTCCCTGCCCAGCATGAAAAGCCTTTACCGTTACGCGGAAGCAACCGGAACCACGCCAGCGATTCAGCTTCTTCACGCTTGATGTGATTCCCTGCGGTTCAGCGCGACGTCGACGCCGATGCAGTCACCACCCCTGCTACGGCGTCCAGCCGCCACCCAGCGCCTTCATCAGATCGACGCTGAAGGCCAGGCGCGACTGACGATTGCGAATGAACCCGAGTTCGGTGTCATTGGCCGTGCGCTGCGCATCCAGCACCTCGAGATAGGACGAATAGCCAGCCTCATAGCGCAGCATGGACAGCCGCAGGCTATGCCGTGCGCTATCCAGCCGCTCCTGCCAGGCTTTCTCGGCCTCGCTGGCCAGCGCCACATTCGATAGCGCATCGGCAGTTTCGCGAAACGCCGCTTCGACTGCTTTCTGATAGCCCGCCACCGACTGGCGCTGACGCGCCTCGGCCTGCTCCACTCTGGCGGCATTGCGACCGGCATCGAACAGCGGCAGGCTGATGCCAAAGCCCAGCGTCCAGATGCGCGCCGGCAGTTGCATCAGGTTATTGAAATCCTTGCTCTGACCACCCGCGATGCCGGTGAGCGAAATGCTGGGGAACATGGCCGCCTTGGCCACGCCGATGCGGGCGTTCGCCGCCAGTAAGGTTTGCTCGGCCGCGCGCACATCCGGGCGGCGCTCGAGCAGGCTGGAAGGCAGTCCGGCCGGCGGCAGCGGCGGCATAGGCAGACTGAGCAGATCGCCCGGCGCCAGTCGCAAACCAGCCTGCCCGCACAGTTGGGCCAGCTGATGCTCGATCACCCGCCGCTGACGCTCCAGTTCGGTCAACGCCAGTGCCGCATCGGCACGCGCCGAACGCGCTGCATTCAGATCCAGGTCCGAGGCCACACCCGCCGCAACCCTGCCCTCGGCCAGCTTGAGAAAACCCTCGCGCGTGGCCAGCGACGAACGCGCCGTCACTAGCTGCGCATCCACCGAGCGCAATGAAAAGTAGGCCTGGGCCGTGGTCGAAGCCAGCGTCATGGCCACCACATCACGGGCATAGCGCGTACTCATCAGCTGGCCGCGCGCGGCCTCCACCGAACGGCCCAGGCGACCCCAGAAATCCAGCTCGAAACTGGTCGAGGCTGCCAGCCTGCGATCGAAGCGCACCAGTGGCACGGTCGACGACACCGGCGTGGCACCGGCGGCACTGATGCGGGTGTTCTGGTTGGTGAAGCTCAGATCGACCTGCGGCAGATAAGCGGCATCGACTTCGCGCAGCGCCGCTTCTGCCTCCTGCACCTGGGCCAGCGCCAGCCGGATGTCGGCATTGCGGCCCCGCGCCGCCTGCACCAGCGTGTCGAGCTGGGCATCGCCATACAGGCGCCACCAGTCGGCAGCAACGACACCCGCCGAGGCAGACTGCGGTTCGGGATAGTCGGCCGGCAACGCCACGCTCGGACGCACATAGTCCGGTCCTAGCTGCGTACAGGCGCTGAGTGCCGTCAGCAATCCCAGCATCACAGCGGTTGTCCGCAAGCCACGGCACTGCAGCCGACGCGAACGCAGAGTGGTCATTGCGACACTCCCGAACTCGGAGCCGAAGCCATGGTTTCCTGCTGCGGGTCGACACGCCGGCTGGCGGTCAGCACAAAGAACAGCGGCACGAACAGGGTGGCGATGAAGGTGGCAGCCAGCATGCCGCCAAACACGCCAGTGCCCATGGAGCGGCGCGCTGCCGCCCCGGCACCGGAGGAAAACACCAGCGGCACCACGCCCAGCACGAAGGCCAGCGAAGTCATGACGATAGGCCGAAAGCGCAGTCGTGCCGCCTGCATCGCTGCATCCACCGGCGACATGCCGGCCAGATACGCCTGCTGGGCGAACTCGACAATCAGGATGGCGTTCTTGGCCGCCAATCCGATCAGCACCACCAGCCCGATCTGGAAGTAGATGTCGTTCTCCATGCCACGCAACAGCACGAACACCAGCGCCCCAGCGATCGCGAACGGCACTGCCAGCAACACCGCCCAGGGCAGACGCCAGCGTTCATACAGCGCCGCCAAAATCAAAAACACCATCACCAGCGCCAGACCGAAGGCCAGCGCCGAAGCGCTGCCGGTGCGCTTTTCCTGGAAGGCCTGCCCGGTCCAGGCAATGGCATAGCCCTCGGGCAGCGCTGTTGCGGCGACAGCCTCGACCGCCTTGATGGCATCGCCCGAACTGATCCCGGGCTTGGCATTGGCGATCACCTTGGCCGCCAGAAAACCATTGAAGCGCTCCAGCTGCTCCGG
>CAIPUP010000242.1 GCA_903868285.1 uncultured beta proteobacterium | reverse complement strand
TGGCCACCGGCCGCATCGAACTGGCCTTCATTGCCCTGGGCTCGATGCGGGCGCAGATCGCTGCCGGCATGGTGCGTCCGGTGGCCGTCGCGGCCAAGCAGCGTTTGGTGGCACTGCCGGATGTGCCAACCTTCGCCGAAGCCGGCCTGCCGCAGTACGACGTCACCAACTGGTTTGGCATCATGGCGCCCAAGGGCACGCCGATGGAAGCGGTGAATGTGGTGAACCGTGCCGTGGCGGTGATGCTCAAAGACCCTTCGGTACTCAAGCGTCTGAACGATGGCGGCATGCTGGCCATGCATGAATCGGCTGAAGACTTTCAAAAGCGCATCGTCGCCGACGACATCAAATGGCGCGACATCGTCAAGGCAGCCGGGATACAACCGCAGTAAGCCGACCATCCCGGCAACGCAACGCTACAACACTGCAATATCGTTTCAGCTTCACACTGCAAAGGAAATCCCCGTGCCATCCAGCTCCACCGCCGTCCACCCCACGGCCCTCACCGCCGCACCGCTGTCAGTCGCCATCATTGGTGCCGGCATCGGTGGCCTGACCGCCGCCTCGCATCTGCGCCGGCTGGGTATCGAGGTGCAGATCTTCGAGCAGGCATCGCAATTCGCCCGTGTTGGTGCCGGCATCCAGATGACGCCCAATCCGATGAAGGTGCTGCGCGGCATGGGTCTGGAACAACGTCTGCGCGAGGTGGCGTTCGAGCCAGTCTCCGGCCTGAACCGCGACTACGACACCGGCGCGGTGAGCAATGAGTTGCCGGTGGCCGGTGTGATCGAGCAACGCTATGGCACGCCCTTTCTGTGTCTGCACCGGGGCGATCTGCATGCCGCGATCGAATCGCTGGTGCCGCCGGAGATCGTGCATCTGAAAAAGAAAGTAGTGGATGTGCGCCAGAACGAGGATCGCGTCAGCATGCGCTTTGCCGATGGCACCAGCTACAGCGCTGATGCGCTGATCGCCGCCGATGGCGTGCATTCGGTGGTGCGGGAAATCCTGTTCGGTGCCGAGAAGCCGCGTTTCACCGGGCGCGTGGCTTATCGCTCGACCTTTCCCGCCGCATTGCTGGGCGGCAAGCCGTTTGCGCCCTCGCGTACCAAGTGGTGGGGCAAGGACCGCCACATCGTCATGTACTACACCACCGCCAAGCGCGACGAAATCTACTTCACCACCAGCCAGCCGGAAGAAGCCGGCTGGATGACGCGTGAGTCGTGGTCGATGAAGGGTGATCTGGCGGTGCTGCGCGAAGCCTTCCGGGAATTTCATCCGGATGTGCGTGCGGTGCTGGATGCCTGCCCCGAAGTTTGGAAGTGGGCCATCCTGGAACGTGATCCGCTGCCAGACTGGACGCGCGGTCGCATCACCTTGCTGGGCGACGCCTGTCACCCCATGCCGCCCTATATGGCCCAGGGCGCAGCGCAATCGATCGAAGATGCCGCAGTGCTGGCACGCTGCCTGGCCGGCGTGGATGCCGACCATGTGGGCGCGGCGCTGTTGCGCTATGAGCACACACGCAAACCGCGCGCCAGCGAGATTCAAACGCGTTCGGGCAAGAACAACTGGATGCAAAAGGAAACCAATCCCGACAGCGTTTATGGCTATGACGCCCTCACCGTGCCACTGGCCGAAGCCATCGTAACAACACCCATCATGCGCAGCGGAGGCCAGCGTGTTTAGGTCGTCGCTGTCATCCCTGTCAGCGCTGTTTGCAATGCGGCGAACCGGTCTTGCATTGCGGATCGCCGCGTTGAACATCGCCGCACTGAGCATCGCTGCATTGAGTGCCGCAGCACTGGCACAAAGCGCCACATCAGGCTCTGGCAGCAGCAGCAGTGGTACTGCGCCCTGGCCGCAACGCGCCATTCGTCTGGTATGTCCGCAGGCAGCCGGCGGACCATCGGATATTTTTTCGCGCATCGTGGCGGATCGACTGTCACCCATGCTGGGTCAGCCGGTGGTGGTGGAAAACCGTGCCGGGGCTTCCACCATGATTGGTGCCGAGATCGTGGCGCGTGCACCGGCCGATGGCTACACCCTGCTCATGGGCTCGGTCACCACGCTCTCGATCAATCCCAGCCTGTTCCCGAAAATCGCCTATGACCCGCAGCGCGATTTCGCACCGATCACGGTGGTGTCCTCGGTACCGATGTTCCTCATCGCCACGCCAGGGCTGGGTGTGAACACGCTGCAGGAACTGATCGCGCGCGCCAAAGCACAACCGGGAAAGCTGAACTATTCCTCACCCGGACAGGGCACCTCGCCCCATCTGGCAGGCGCGCTGTTTGCCGCCATGGCCGGCATCAACACCGTGCATGTGCCATACAAGGGCGCGGCGGCCGGCACCCAGGATGTGATCTCCGGACAGATCCAGTTTTCCTTTGAAGGCGGTGCGCTACCCTATATCCGCGCAGGCAAGGTCAAGGCGCTGGGCGTATCCAGCCCGCGTCGCACCGCTGCCATGCCGGAGTTGCCCACGCTGGCGGAGCAGGGACTGACCGGCTTCGAAGCCTTTGTCTGGAACGGACTGGTAGCGCCAGCAGGCACACCACGCGCGGTGATCGAACGACTGCACAGCGATATCACCGCCTTGCTGCGCCAACCCGAGGTGAAAGAACGGTTAGCGCGA
This sequence comes from uncultured beta proteobacterium, assembly GCA_903868285.1. Taxonomy (GTDB): domain Bacteria; phylum Pseudomonadota; class Gammaproteobacteria; order Burkholderiales; family SG8-39; genus CAIPUP01. Next base: position 1,376 of record CAIPUP010000242.1, on the reverse strand, counting down.
CTGGCGGGCGATGCGGTTGGCAACACGCCGGATGAATTCGCTGCCCTGATCCGCTCTGATGCCAGCAAATGGGCCAAGGTCATCCGCGATACCGGCACCAAGATTGAATAACGCAGATAGACACGCATTCTCATGAATTCCATCCGGGGTACTGGCATGACATTGGCATCACACTGCAAAAGCATGGCGCTCATCAGCCTGTTGGGCTTGAGTCTGCTTTTACAAGGCTGCAACACACTCGGCGGCATCACCGGGGGCGGTGGCGGTGCAGGCGGCGGTGCAGGCGGCGGCGCAGCCAGCGGCGGGAGCAGCGCAGGCGCTGCACCGGCAGCGGAGCCTGTCACCGGCAAACTGCGTATCGCCTTGGCGCTGGGTGGTGGCGCCGCGCGCGGCTTCGCGCATATCGGTGTCATCAAGATGCTGGAAGCGCAGGGCATCGTGCCCGACATCATCGTCGGCACCAGCGCCGGCAGTCTGGTGGGTGCGCTGTATGCCAGCGGCTATAGCGGCTTCGATTTGCAGCGTATCGCACTGCAACTGGAGGATGCGGTGATTACCGACTGGTCGCTGCCGGATCGCGGCTTCATCAAGGGCGAAGCGCTGCAACGCTTTGTCAATCAGAACGTACAGAACCGGCCACTGGAAAAACTCAACAAACCCTTTGGTGCCGTCGCAACCGACTTGCAAAGCGGCGAGGCCATCACCTTTCGTACCGGTAACACCGGCACTGCAGTGCGTGCTTCCAGCAGCGTGCCGGGAGTATTCCAGCCGGTCAGCATCAATGGCCGCGACTATGTCGATGGCGGCCTGATCAGTCCGGTGCCGGTGCGGGCAGCACGCAGCATGGGTGCCACGCTGGTGATTGCGGTTTATATCTCCAGCGATCCGCGTCAGGCCCGCACACGCGATACCATCGACATTCTGTTGCAGACCTTCTCCATCATGGGTCAGGGACTGGCCGGAAATGAGCTGGCAGAAGCCGATGTGGTGATCCGACCCGAGGTCGGCAATCTGCGCAGCGCCAACTTCGATGACCGCCATCGCGCCATTCTGGAGGGCGAGAAAGCCGCACAAGCCGCCATCGCCCTGATTCGACAGAAGATCGCCGACCGGAGCATCGCCTCACCCGTCAGACAATAACCATCAGGACCGCAGCCACGATGTCACGCCCGATCCTGAAACGACCCGCCCCGGCACCAGCCTCCGCCGCGACCAGTGATGACAGCGGCAGCAAAAAACCGCGCGCCGCACTGCGCCCGGGTTTTGGTGCACGCAGCCGCAAGCCCGGCGAACCCAAGGCGACTGGTAGCGACAACACGCACTCCGGCATGAGCACGCGCGCGCGCGATCACGCCAACAAGCAGGTGCCGGTGTAC
>CAIPUP010000241.1 GCA_903868285.1 uncultured beta proteobacterium | reverse complement strand
TTGAAAAACATCGCGCCAAAGCCAATGAAAGCACCGGCCAATATCGCCAGCATGGTCAATGGCAACAGCGCCATCGCGGCCTTGGCGACAGCGACAGTCTCCAGGCGGATTGCGATCTCGGCCGGGGCATAGGCGTCAATACCCAAGGCGTTCGCAGCCGCCGCGTTCAATGAGGTTGCCGCTGGCGCAGATTCAGATGGGTCGGGCGAAGACATGCATCGAGACTACCGCATTACGCCGCAGCGATCCCGTTCGACAGTCGATAATCAGAATTGTCGACAACGACCGGAGGCCTCATGTCGCACCTATCCACAGCGGGCAGCATGTTCAAACACCTCGACGGCCATGACTATGTCATCGTCGGCGGCGGCACTGCCGGTTGCGTGCTGGCCAACCGGCTCTCGGCCGATGGCAGCAAGCGCGTACTGCTGCTGGAAGCCGGCCCGCGTGACAACTGGATCTGGATCCATATTCCGGTCGGCTATTTGTATTGCATCGGCAACCCGCGCACCGACTGGTGCTACAAGACCGAGCCCGAACCCGGACTGAACGGCCGCTCCATTCTGTATGCACGCGGTCGGGTGCTGGGCGGCTGTTCCTCGATCAATGCCATGCTGTATCTTCGCGGCCAGGCACGCGACTACGACCAGTGGGCACAGCTCACCGGCGACAGCCGCTGGTCATGGCAGAACGTGCTGCCCTTGTTCAAACATTCGGAAGACCACTGGCGCGGTGCCAGCGCACTGCATGGCACCTCCAATCCCTATACCGATGGCAATAGCGGCCATGAATGGCGGGTGGAACAGCAACGGCTGCGCTGGGACATCCTCGATGCCTTCCGTGATGCTGCGGTCGAGGCGGGCATTCCCGCAGTGGATGACTTCAACGGCGGCAACAACGAAGGCGTCTCGAAGTTCGAAGTGAATCAGCGTCGCGGCGTACGCTGGAATGCCGTGAAAGCCTTTCTCAAGCCGGCCGAACAGCGCCCCAACCTGACGGTACTGACCGAATGCCAGGTGACGCGCCTGCGCATGAACGGCCGCCGGTGCGAGGGCGTGGAGTTCATTCGTCATGGCATGCCCATGGTTGCCAGCGCCCGGCGCGAAACCGTCCTGGCGGCCGGCGCCATTGGCAGCCCGCAACTGCTGCAACTGTCGGGCATCGGGCCGGGTGCGCTACTGCAACAGCACGGCATCCCGGTGGTGCACGACTTGCCCGGCGTTGGCAGCAATCTGCAAGACCATCTGCAACTGCGCATGGCCTTCAAGGTCAGCCATACCCGCACACTGAACACTATGGCCAACAGCCTGTGGGGCAAGGCCATGATCGGCCTGCAATACGCGCTGTTTCGCAGCGGCCCGCTGTCGATGGCACCGTCGCAACTGGGCGCCTTCGTCAAGTCCGGCCCGGAGCAGGCCACACCCAATCTTGAATTCCACGTGCAGCCACTGTCGCTGGACAAATTCGGTGACCCGCTGCATCGCTTTGACGCCCTCACCGCCAGCGTCTGCAATCTGCGCCCCAGCTCGCGCGGCAGCGTGCGCATCAAGAGCGCCGATCCGCGTGCTCACCCGGCGATTGCGCCAAACTATCTTTCCACCGACGAGGACCGTCACATTGCCGCGCAAGCCTTGCGTCTGACGCGACGCATCGTCACTGGCAGCCGTGCCATGCAACGCCACACCCCGGAAGAATTTCTGCCTGGCGCGCATCACATCAGCGATGAGGCGCTGATCCAGGCCGCAGGCGACGTCGGCACCACCATCTTTCATCCTGTTGGTAGCTGCAAGATGGGCCCCGACAGTGATGCACAGTCTGTGGTCACGCCGCAGCTGCAGGTGCGCGGCATCGAACGACTGCGCGTGATCGATGCCTCGGTCATGCCAACCATCACTTCGGGCAATACCAACTCACCAACGCTGATGATTGCCGAGCGCGGAGCGGATTTGCTGATGCGGGGGTGAAGGGGGACGCGCAGCCCCTTCGTCTACCGCAACCTGACCCGACCGCGCTCAATCACCTGTCGAAAGGCCGGTGTGATGCTGGCCCAGTCGACGAGGTCGACCTTGAAGGGCAAGGCGGACTCCTGGAACGCTTCGTTCATTGCTGCCTGAAGCGCCAGTCCGAGGGGTGACTCACCCATCACGGCAAGGTCGAGGTCGGAGAATTTTTTTGCCGTATGTCTGGCCCGCGATCCAAAAGCCCAGACTTCGCGCTCCGGCACATGCCGTCGCAGGACGTCCTGAACAATGCTTAACTCCTCGGCGCTAAGGTCGATGCGAATAGGGTTGTCCGACAGGGCCGTCATGTCAAAGCGTATTGCGTTGATGCAACTGCGCCAAGAGGTAGCGTGCCTCATCCAGAAATGCCGGAATGGCCTGTACCACTTCGATGGCGACATCCTCGTCATAGGTATGACTGGTCTTGCTTCGCATCTCGCGATAGGCACGCCAGGCCGACCAATCACCCAGCAGGAGTGATTGCTCGTTGGCGGATCGGATTAAATCTGCGAAGGCCATCGCATCAAATTGCGCCGGCGTGGCTGACACGGCCTCAAGATAGCGCTTAAGCATCTTGTGGCTGATTTCATAAGTGAACTCGAAGCGCTGAATCAGCCCGTCGCGAATCTGGGTGTCGGTGACATCCTTGGCATAACGGGTCAGCCCTTCCGCCAAGCGGTTCACAGCGTTCTTCAACGGTGTCAGATCGAGTCGCTCGTTCATGTAGCAACATCCCATGGGTTCGGTTGTCTGGCGCAATGTCAGCCGTTCCATCGCATGCCGCGCAGACCGACGCGGCAAATAGTAGCCGATTGCCTGTGCGCCTGACTCTCAATCCAGCTTCACCCCCACCTCGCGTATCACCGCCGACAGTCGGCGCACTTCTTCAGTCAACAGACTGGCCAGCTCCTCCGGCGTGCTGCCCGACGGCTCAAAGCCCTGGGCAATCAATTTTTGTCGTACATCGTTATTCGCCAGCACACGATTGATTTGTGCGTTGATCGCGCTGATCACCTCGCGCGGTGTGCCAGCCGTGGTGAGCATGGCGATGGCACTGGGCATCACCAGGCCAGGCAATCCGGATTCAGCCATGGTGGGAATGCCAGCGGCCAGTGTGGTCTGGCGTGCGGTGCTGACCGCCAGTGCCTTGAGCTTGCCGGCACGCACCTGCGGCATGACGGCCACATCGGCCACCAGAAAATCCACATCGCCGGAGAGCGCTGCCATCACCGCCGGTGCCAGCCCCTTGAACGGCACATGCAGAAAGCGCGTACCGGTGGAGCGCGCCATCATTTCCGTGAACAAATGCGGCGAACCACCACTGCCCGAGGAGCCATAACTCAAAGCACCGGGCTTGCTCCGCGCCAGTTCAGCCAGCTCCTTGGCACTGTTCACGCCCAGACCATTGCGTGTCACCAGGATGAAGGGCGAGATCGACAGCATCGATACCGGGGCAAAGCCCTTGAGCGGATCGAAGGCAAGATTGCGATACAAACTACCGGTGGTGGCATAGGTGGCAACCCCTTGCAGAAACAAGGTGTAGCCATCGGCCGCTGCCGCCGCGACATAGGCGCCGGCAATCGTGGTGCCGGCACCAGGACGGTTTTCGATCAGCACCGGTTGCTTCCACTCCTCGGACAGGCGCTCGCCCAGCACCCGCGCCACGGCATCCGATGATCCGCCAGGCGGAAACGGCACAACGATTTTTACCGGTCGCAGCGGATAGCTCTGGGCCTGCAGCAAGGTGCTGACGACAGCCAGCACGCTGGCAAGCAGCATCGCCGGCAACACGCTGCGCAGCGTGTTGCCGGCCAACAAGGTTCGGACTGAAAGAATGGGGTTCACGCACTGCCTCCTGCAGAAAAATTGATAGTCGTTGATTGACTGCGTTGCATCCTTAGCTTTCGTTCGATGCCCTGTCCGCCGGCCCGCCACGACCGTGCAGCGCACGCAACTGCAGGCGAATGGCGATGTGCGGCCGCACGTCGACGATGCGTGCCTGCACACTGCCATCGGCCACCAGGCCTTCGGCCCCCAGACGTGCGCGCTCGCCCTGCGCCAGTCCCCAGGCGCGCGGCACGATGCTGGCGTCGCGCTTCCAGTGTTTCAGTGGCTGACCCTGGCGCAGTTGCTCCAGCTCGCGCGACCAAAGCTTGCGTATGGCGATGACACCAATATCAGCCCGGCCGATGCGATCCAGGCTGCGTGGCGCCACCCTGCCCTGTCCAACCTGGGCGATGTCGTCCTGCAGGCGCACCAGGTCTACCTTGTCACGATCGACATCAGCAAGACGCAACTCGCCAGCCAGGATCTGTTCTGCCACTTCCTGATGCGCCAGCGTGATTTCACTGCGGCGCGCTTCGCGTCGGGCATGAATGC
>CAIPUP010000240.1 GCA_903868285.1 uncultured beta proteobacterium | reverse complement strand
GGGAATACGAAAGGTCTCGACAAAATTCCATTCCGCCATGGTGCCGTCGACCACGCCCTTGGCAATCGCCTCGGCCGTCTGCGGTGCGCCCAGCAATACTGGCACCGCACCCAACCCCTCGACGATGCGCGCTGTCACCGTGCTGGCGGCACGCAGGCGCTTGCCGCGCAAATCGGACAGCGTGCGCAGGGGAAACTTGGTGTGGATGCTAACCGGTGGCACGTTGCCGATCAGCAGCACCTTGAGGTCGGCAAAGCCCACCAGCACATCCTTTTCCAGCAGCCGCGTCAGCACGGTGGAGCCTTCGAACGAATTGTTCACCAGGAAGGGCAGTTCCACCACTTCGGTGTCATCGAAACGCCCTGGGGTGTAGCCGGTGATGACCCAGGAGATATCGGCCACACCATCCTGCACCAGCTTGAACTGCTGCGCCGGGTTGCGCCCGAGCGTGCCGCCCGGAAATACATCGATCTTCAGCGTGCCGCCGGAGGCCTTGCTGACATCGTCGGCCCAGCCCTGGAACACCCGGCCGGTGAAGCTGGCCTGCGCCGGCTCGAAACTGGAGAACTTCAACACCACCGGCTGCGCCTGTGCTGTGAGCGAACCCGCGCCCAGCACCAGCATGCCGGCCATCCCCAGACCTGCGAGCAACGACTTCAAACTGCATTCGATCCTGTTCATGCCCCCTCCTCCACGATGAAGCGATTAACAACGAAAAAACAGTTCGGTACCGGCATCACACCATGCCGCGCACCTGATCCATCAGCGCCTGTGCATCGGCCGGTGCGGCATTGCCGCGCCAGGCCACATGCTGGTCCGGACGCACCAGCACCAGATCCCGCTCCCACAAGCCACGCGCATGCGGATCGTCCACTGGCAGATACTGCATCGGCAAGCCACACGCCTTGGCGGCATTGCGTAAATCGTTGGCACCCGAGGTGGCCGCGCTGCCCGAAGATCCAGAGCAAGCAGAAAAATCCACCAGCGTGAACTGCGGCCCGAGCCGGTCGAACAGATCGCTGCCGTCAGCCAGATGCACACTCGGCGGACGCCCGCCCGGCCAGGTGGTGGGCACATAGTTACGGTGTTCCCAGTGCGGTGCCGCACCGCCCTCATGGCGTATCACTGCCGATTGTTCATAGCGATAGCCCAGCTCGATACCGTGTTCCTCGTTCTCGCCACGCTCTTGCTGGATGAAAGCCCCGAGCTCGGCCCGGTGCGCCGCGCCCTCCGGTGTCGAGGCATGCACCAGCGTCTCGTTCATGCGCGCACGCCAGCGTACATGCATGTTGGCGTGGCGCTCGGAGCGCGCCACATTGCGCTCGGCCACCGGACGGCGTTCGTCTTCATACGCCTGCAACAGCCCGGCACCGCCCCAGCCCTGCACCAGCCCGGCCAGCATCCAGCCGATGTCGGTGGCATCGCCCGTGCCGGTGTTCATGCCATAGCCGCCGGTGGGGATGTTCTGATGCGCCGAATCACCGGCCAGGATCACCCGCCCGGCGACATAGCGATCGGCCAGCAACAGCTGCGGCTGCCAGACACTGCTCACCAGGATTTTGTCGACGGTAATTTTTTTACCCAGCGCTCCGGTGATGACCTCCTCCGAATCCAGATCGGAGGGATCGAACTCGGGCGGGAAGTAGCGCTGTATGGTCCAGGTGTCGACTTCGTCCTGGGCAATGATGGTGGCCGGCGTGGTGAAAAAGATGTGCCAGAACTGGCCATGCCGATGCAAGGCCGTGAGATCGCGTGACTTGAAATGCACCTGGCGCGCACGGCGTGGTGCGGCATGGCCCTGCAAGGCGATGCCGATGGATTTGCGTACCGCACTGGCACCGCCATCGCAGCCCACCAGATACTGCGCCCGTATCTGCTGTGTCTGGCCGCTCACCGTATCGGTGACAGTGGCGGTGACACCGCTGTCATCCTGCGACAGCGCATCGAAACGCCAGCCGGCACGCACATCGATCAGCGGGTCCTCGACACACAGCTGCTTCATCCAGGCCTCGAACACTTCCTGCGAGCAGCGCTGATACGCCACCTGCGGCAGCGTGCCGTCATTGCTGGCGGCGATGCGTTGCTGCCAGCGATCCGGCGAAGGCAAGTCCCAGCGCGTGATCTGGTGACCGTCCAGCCCGGTGGCGAACAGCACATCAAACGAGTACTGCGTCGGCACACCCACCTGCCGCAGGCGCTGATCCAGTCCTAGCCGACGCAGCAGTTCCATGCTGCGACAGTTGGTGATGTCCATCTTCGGCCAGCGTGTGGTTTCCAGGTTGCGCTCGATCAGCATGCTGCGCACGCCATGGCGCGCCAGTTCCTTGGCCAATACCAGGCCGACCGGGCCGGCACCAATAATCAACACTGCGGTTTGCATCATTCGCACGATTTCAATAAGGGATTAACGGAGTTGCACATCCAGACTGGCCAGCAGTGCATGCAGCTGCGCTGCATCGCTGGCAACGCCATAAGCATACCGGTCAGGGCGCACCAGCACCGCCCGCGCGGCATGGCCTTGCAACCAGTCGGCAAGCATGGTTGCGGTTTCACTGATGCAGCGCACCCCAGGGGGAACTTGCTCTGGCATGGCGGGCGACAGCAGCAGCACCTGTACCTCCAGCCGCTGCAGCAGTGCCAGCACCGCGGCTGGCAAGCGCCCGGGCTGCAGCGACTGCAACAGCGCAGCGTCCTGCAATAGCAGCACAAAGCGATTGATGCCGTCACCGCACAGCAGATCGTCCATGCGCGCGGACGAACTCGCGGACGAACCCGCGGACGAACCCGCGGCAGACTGTGCTGACCGCAGCGCGTTGTCGGTGCGCAGCATCGGCTGCGGAAACAGCGCACCGGCAGCAGCACCCAGTGCACCATCGGCACCGCGATGCAACAGGCCATCCACCAGACCGGGAATGAAACGCTGACGTATCACCTCGGCCTTGCCGCTGTGCAGTTCAGCGCCCAGGCGTTGGTCGCGCAGGCGAGCCGCCTCGGCATCCAGCTCACCGATGATCAGGCCGAAATCCTTGGTCACCGCAATCACCTCGCGCACATGCGGCCGGCGCTCGGTCTGGTAGCTGTCGAGCAGCGCATCGGGTGCCTGACCGCGATGCACCAGGCCGAGCTTCCACACCAGATTGGCCGCATCACGCACCCCGGCGCACAGCCCCTGACCGAGAAAGGGCGGCGTCTGATGCGCGGCATCGCCCAGCAGGAACACATTGCCCTCGCGCCAGCGCTCGGCCACCAGGGCATGGAAGCGATACACCGCCACCCGCCACAGCTGCAGCTTGCTGACATCGACGAACTCGCGCAGCACCCGCAGCACCTGCGCCTGATCACGGAAATCCTCGGGGGTCTCGCCCGGCAGCAGCTTGATCTCCCAGCGGCGCAGGCTGCCCGGCCCGCGCACGAAGGTGCCCGGACGCGACGGCCGGCAGTACTGGATACATTTCGCCGGCAATGGCAGATCGTCATCGGCACGCGCATCGATAACGATCCACCATTCATCGAACGCCAGGTCCTCCAGCGGCAGCGACAGTTGCTTGCGCACAAAGCTCGAGCCGCCATCACAGGCGAGCAACCAGCGCGCGCGGGTGCGATGCCTGCCGCCAGTGGCATCGCGCCAGTCCAGCTCTACTGAATCCGGCACGACCGAACCCGGCGCGACCGAACCCGGCGCGACTGAATATTCTGTAACCTTTTGATTTAATTGATTTTTTTCAATTCCCCCAAGGTGCCGCACTTGCACCGCCTCGGCCGACAGATCGACCCGCACAGCCGGATAGCGACTTGCGCCCTGGCGCAGCACCGCTTCAATTTCCGGCTGGATGAAGGCGCTGTTGGAGGGCCAGCCCAGCAGATAGGGCGGTGGCTGCGGATCAAAGCGCTTGATCAGCTGCCCTTGCACGCCGAGGTAGTCGGTGCCCGGATGCGGACCGGTGATGTCCGCCATGGCCTGTCCCAGGCCGCACCACTGAAACACCCGGTGCACTTCATGATCGAAGGTGATGGCGCGTGGCTTGTCGAAGATCTCTGCGGTGGCTTCCACCACCTGCACCGACAGCCCTTCGCGTCCGAGCAGATTGGCGGTCACCGCACCCACCGGCCCGTAGCCGACGATGACGACATCCACCAGTGCCTGGACCGGCGCGTCCTGCACCGGCTCTGCCTTGCTCCCGCCTTGCTTCACATCCGCCCTCCCCGGTTGATGCCAGCCTTGCAGCGCGACACTATTCGATGCGGATCTGATGCGCCTTGATCAGGCGCAATACCTTGGCGCCATGGCTGCGGATCATCTCGCCGAACTGCTCGCTGCTGCCGGCGACGATGCTCACGCCTTCTTCCTGCAAACGCTGGCGGACCTCGTCGATTTGCAGCACAGCGCGCACCTCCCGGTTGAGCCGCGCCACGATGTCCGGATGCGTGCCGCTGCGCGTCACCAATCCCTGCCAGCCAGTGACCTCGAAGCCCGGCAGCAGCTCGGCCATCAGCGGCAGCGCGGCAAATTGTCCGGCCGGCCGGCTGGCGGCGGGGCTGGCAGCGGGGTTGGCAGCGGGGTTGCCTGCGGGTACGACGGCAGGCGCAGCCGTGGTGGCAAGGGCGCGGGCACGACCACTGCGCACACTGGCACCGGCCACGCTGGCGATATCGAACAGCAGGTTCACCTGCCCGCCGGCCAGATCGTTCATGGCCGGGCCGTTGCCCTTGTAGCGCACCTGATTGATGTCGATGCGACCGAGCGCGCGCAACAGGGCGCACCCAAACTCCGACATGCCGCCGCCCGAGGCACAACTCACCCGACCGGGTTGCGAGCGCCCCAGTGCCAGCACCTCGGCCGCTGTGCGCGGCGCGAAATTATTCGCCGCCAGCAACACGTAATAGAACTCGGTCAGCTGCACCACCGGCACAAGCTCGGTCAGCGGATCGAAGTTCATCTCGAACAGCACCGGCCCGGTGACCAATGTGAGATTAGCGAACAACAGGGTGTAGCCATCGGCTGCGGCGCGCGCCGCGGCATCCATGGCGATGATGCCGGCGGCACCGGGACGATTTTCGATCAGCACCGGCGTGCCCAGGCGCTCGGACAGGCGCGGTGCGATCACTCTGGCATTCAGGTCCGCCGCCGCCCCGGCGCTGAAGGGCACCAGGATGCGGATCGGCCGCGCCGGCCAGTTGCGTGGCATCACGGCAGCAGTGGCGCCGGTTTGCGCCTGTGCTTCGCAGAGCAATGCCGGTGGCAACGCTGACAGCAAGGCCAGGGTCAGCAACGAACACAGTCCCGACAGCGACCGCGACAAAGCCCCCCTCATGGCCTGGTCCACCTCAGCACAATTCGGCGCAGTTCAGCGCAGTTCAGCTCAGGCCAGCTCAGGCCAGCGCCACCGCGTCGTTACTGTGCTCGTTCATCGCCGGCATCACTTCGCGTGCAAACAACTCGGTCGAGCGCAGCGACTCCTCGAAGCTCAGATCACCGAAGGCAAAGCGGCACAGCAGATAGTTGAGCCCCGTCTCCTGTTCCATCCGACGCACCTGACCCAGCACGGTGTCGGGTGTGCCGGCAAAAATCAATCCGGCCTTGTGGGCGGCCTCGAAATCCTCGGTGTACATCGAGAAACGCGGCTGGGCATTGTTCTTCTTGAACAGATGCAGATAGCTGGCGGCCCAGCGCAGATAGCCGCGCTTGGCGATCTGCATCGCCTCGGCATCGGTCGGCGCCAGCACCATATGGCGGGTCGAGCCCATGCAGGGCAGATCGGCCTCGGCATAGCCGGCAGCAGCCCAGCTGGCGCGATAGCCATCGGTGATCTTGCGCACCATCTCGGCCGCACCATTGGCCACCAGATTGACCTTGTGCGACACACACCAGGGAATGCTCTCCGGGTTGCCGATGCCATACCAGATCGGCGGATGCGGCTGCTGCTTGGGCTTCAACTCCAGCGGCACCTCCTTGAACTGATAGAACCGCCCCTGGTGATCGAGCGTGTCGTTGGCGAAGGCCTTCATCAGCACCTCGAAGGCCTCGACATACATCGGTTGACCAAGCTCGGGGTCAGCGCCGAAGTAACGCAGCTCGAACGGCGAGATACCGCGCCCGACACCCATTTCGAGGCGGCCATTGCCCATCTGGTCGAGCTGGCAGATTTCTTCGTACAGACGCAGCGGATGGTAGAGGTTGAGCGTGTACACCAGCGGACCAAAGCGCAGACGCTTGGTGCGCTGGGCCACCGCCGAATGAAACACCGATGCCGCCGGACTCATGCCCAGCGGCGTGGCGTGATGCTCGGCGGTGTGCAAGGCGCGATAGCCCAGCCGGTCATAGGCCTCGGCCAGACGCAACCGGTCTTCATAGAACTGCGACAGCGGCGCACCGCTCTTGTCGATGTGATCGTAGACGCC
>CAIPUP010000239.1 GCA_903868285.1 uncultured beta proteobacterium | reverse complement strand
GTGTCGCGCAGCTTCTCCTGCATCAAGGCACCAGCGGGCTCGGCAAACAGCACCGCAGCCAGTGCCGAGGCGTCCACCACCACGCTGGCCGGGCCGGGAACAACAGCGCTAGCGACGATCACGGTCCTCGCGGATCATCGCAACGGACTCATCGACGGTTTTCACGCGGGCCTTACGTGCTACAGCGCTGCTGCGCTGCCAGAGTTGCTGCAAGCTCAACATGCCAGCAGTGCTTGCCGCTTGCGGCGATGACGAAGCCGATAACAGGGCTGCTGCCGACGACCTGGCCTTGGCCTTAGCCGCTGCCTTACCCCTGGCGACCTTCACCGCAACCCGATCAAGCGAATACTCAGCCAGCGTCTGTTGCGCCGTCATGCCCGGGCCCACAGCGGCTTCCAGGATGCTCATCAACTCGCCCTGCAATGAGCGGTGATGCGACTGGGCCCGCGCCCGCAACGCATCGGCCAGAGACTCGGGTACGTTTTTGATCGACAGATTGATACTCATGGCACAGGCGCTCCGCTTTGCGAAACCACAATGGTGCTGAAACGCCTCCATTTTGGCACCACTTCCGGCGCGAATCAAGCGCGATTCAAGCGCGATTCCAGCCCCGCACCAGCGCCGCCGCCTGGCGCAGATCGTCCACCAGGGCATCGCACGGCAGTTGCTGCGCCGGCACGCCTTCGCGGTAGCCATAGCTGACGCAGATCACCTTGCAACCGGCGGCGCGTCCGGCGATGGCGTCGTTTTGCGAATCCCCGATCACCACCGCCTCGGCCGGTAAAAACCCGAAGCGCTCGCAGGCATGGGCGAAAGGCAGCGGATCGGGCTTTTGTCGCGGCAGGCTGTCGCCACTCACCACAAATTCAAAATGTTGAATTAAATCAAGCTGTTGCAACAAGGGCAGGGTGAAGCCCTCGGGCTTGTTGGTGACGCAAGCCAGGCGCAGACCCTCAGCGGCGAATTCGCGCAAGCCCTCGACTACGCCGGGATACAGCCGCGCATGACGACCGTTCTCCTCGGTGTAAAGCGGCATGAATAGCGCCATGGCGCGATCCAGCTCGGGCGCGTCGATCCGACCGTCGAGCGTGGCTGACAGACAGCGCTCAACCAGACGACGCGTGCCCTTGCCGATAAACGAAGCAATGGTGTCGGCCGGCAGCGGCGCCAGACCGAGCGCAGCACGCATGCGGTTGGCCGAAGCCACCAGATCGCCAGCGGTGTCGAGCAGCGTGCCGTCCAGATCGAACAGTCCGGCGCGGATAACACTCATTCCGGTTCGATCTTGGCGTCGCGCATGACCCGCGCCCACTTGCTGCGTTCGCTGCGCATGAAGCGATCCAGCTCGGCCGCACTGCCGCCGTACTCGAACATGCCGAACTGGCGCATACGCTGGGCGACATCGGGCATGGCCAGAATGCTGTTCATCTCCTTGTTCATGCGCGCAATGATGTCGGCTGGCGTATTGGCCGGAGCGACGATGGCAAACCAGCCTACTGCCTCGAAGCCTGGAATAGTTTCGGCAATCGCTGGCACATCCTCAAAGCCCGGCATGCGACGCGCCGAGGACACCCCCACCACCTTCAGCCGGCCGCTTTTGATAAACGCCGACATGGTGGGAATGCTGTCGATGAACAGCTGTGTCTGTCCGGCAATGGTGTCTTGCGCCGCCTGCGGGCTGCCCTTGTACGGCACATGCAGCATGTCGATGCCGGTCACGCTCTTGAGCATCTCTCCGGTGATATGCGACAGGTTGCGCGAGGCCGAGGTCGCAAACGACAGCTTGCCCGGCTGCGCCTTGGCCAGTGCCACCAGTTGCGCCACAGTGTTGACCTTCAGCTCCGGATTGACACCAATCATGAACGGACTGACGCCGATGCTGATCACCGCTGCGAAGTCGCGATCGGCATCAAAGCCGGTCGACTTGAAGGTGTAGGGATTGACCGCCAGCGTCGAAGCCTGCCCGAACAAATAGGTGTAGCCATCCGGCGCAGCCCGTGCCACGGCCTGGGCCGCGATATTGCCCGCCGCGCCCGGCCGGTTGTCGATCACCACCTGCTGTCCGAGCTCGGGTACCAGTTTCTCCGACAGCAAACGGGCAATGATGTCGGGCGCCGAGCCAGCGGCCGAGGGCAGCACCCAGCGTATCGGTTTGGACGGCCAGGCCTGCGCTTGGGCATAGGCGTTGGATTGCATCATCAGCTGCGGCAGCAGCAGGCCGAGCAAGGCGCTGCACAAGCCACCCAATTGGTATTGCTGACTGCGCATGATTCAGACTCCCTTGAACTGTGGTGTGCGTTTTTCCATGAAAGCGGTACGACCTTCCTTGTAGTCGGCGCTGGCAAAGCAGACATCGACCATTTTTTGCACCACATCGACATCGCGCTTGTCCGAGTCGGTGCGAATTTCCCGGATGGTGCGTTTGGCGGCCTTGATAGTGAGCGGGGCGTTCTCGCCGATCAGCTGCGCATAGGCCAACACCTCGGCATCAAACTGCGCCACATCCACCACCCGATTGACATAGCCCATGCGCATGGCCTCGGCACCATCGAACTTGCGGGCCGAGAAAAAGATATCCGCCGCATTGGCCGGGCCCATCAGATTGACGAAGCGCTCCATGCCGACATAGTTGTAGCCCAGCCCCATGCGTGCGGCGGGCATGCGGAACACCGCATCCGAGGCGGCAATGCGGATATCGCAGGCAGCGGCAATGCCCATGCCGCCACCCATGCAGATGCCGCGGATCTTGGCGATGACCGGCTTGGCACAACGCGAAGGCGCGGTGTAGGCCAGCTCGACCGCCGCGTTATAGACCGCCTGTGCATCCGCGGTGCCGCGCTGTTTTTCGAATTGCGAGATGTCAGCGCCGGAGACAAAGGCCTTCTCGCCATCGCCAGCCAGCACGATGACATTGACCTGCGGGTCAGCCTCGAAATCATCAAAGGCCTTGGGCAGTCCCTGCCACATGTCGAAACTCATGGCGTTGTACTTCGCCATGTTGGAAAAAATGATCCAGCCGATGGCACCCTCTTTTTTGATGATCAGTTCAGCCATGTTGCCTTCCTTCGCTTGCACGTTGTGAATACGGTTTGATGAATGCGGGTTGATAAACCCGATTAAGGGTTGCTGTGGTTCAAATCACCTTGCCAGCACGCAAGGCTGCAATGCTGGCAGCGTCATAGCCGAGCTGACCGAGGATTTCGTCGGTGTGTTCACCGGCGTCAGGCGTGGCACGCGCCATGCTGGCTGGCGTGCGCGACAGACCCACCGCCTGGTTGACCACCTTGATATCGCCCAGCTTGGGGTGATGCACCGTCGCGGCCGCACCCAGATGCTGCACCTGCGGATCAGCAAACACCTGATCCATGCTGTAGATCGGACCGGAAGGCACGCCAGCCTCGTTCAGCAACTCCACCCACTCGCTGGTGCTGCGTGTGGCAGTGACGGCATTGATGGCCTCGTTCAGCGCCACGCGGTTCTTGGCCCGGGCCGCACCATCCTTGAATTCGGCACGCTGCACCCAATCGGGATGGCCGAGCGCCTCGGCCAATCGGCTCCAGATGGCCTGGCCGGAGGCACCGATGTTGAGCCAGCCATCCTTGGTGCGATAGGCCGAGGTCGGCATCGAGGTCGGATGATCATTACCGGCCTGCTGCGGCACATGCCCTTCCATCAGATAGCGCGCCGCCTGGAAGTCCATCAGCGCGATCTGCGACATCAGCAGGTTGCTTTGCACCCACTGCCCCTGACCGGAGCTCTCGCGTTCCCACAGCGCAGTGAATATGCCCAGCGCCGCATGCAGGCCGGCGGTCAGATCGGCCACCGCCGTGCCGGCACGCATCGGGCCTTCACCCGCATGACCGGTGACGCTCATGAAGCCACCCATGCCCTGCGCGATCTGATCAAAACCAGGCCGCTTGCCGTAGGGGCCATCCTGACCGAAGCCGGAAATCGAGGCCAGGATGATGCGCGGGTTGACCTTGCGCAGCGACTCGTAGTCTATGCCAAGGCGGAACTTCACATCCGGGCGAAAGTTCTCCACCACCACATCGGCAGTCTTGACCAGCGCATAGAGAATGGCGCGACCCTGTTCAGACTTCATGTCCAGGGTCATGGAGCGCTTGTTGCGATGCAGGTTCTGCATGTCATGGCCATGGCGCGGCCCGCTCATGCTGTCGGGCTCGGTCGATTCGATCTTGATGACGTCCGCGCCGAAATCGGCAAACTGCTTGACGCAGGTCGGGCCGGCACGCACCCGCGTCAGATCAAGAATGCGCAGCTTGGCAAGCGCGCTGGAGGCGGGAATATGCGGCATGGCGGGGCAATCTCAGGGGACGAAAAGAGCCGGATTATGGCACCCGGCGGCGCACTGACCGCCGGGTTTGGCACTTGATCGGTCTGGCGACAGATTAATCGGAGTAGTGATACCGGCAGGCAATGATCACCAGTTGATCCGTCTCGATGGCGTAGACCAGCCGGTGGACATCATCGATGCGCCGGGACCATAAACCCGAAAGGTTCGCTCGCAGCGCCTCAGGTTTGCCCACACCCTGCTCCGGATTACGCATCGCATCGGAAATCAGCAAATTGATTCGGCGAAGTGTTTTTTTGTCCTGCACCTGCCAGTACAGGTAATCAGACCAGGCTGCGTTGGTCCAGACCAGCCTATTTCGCATCACGCAGCGGCCGAACCTTGGTTTGCCCCTTGCGGTACTGTGCCAGGGACTTCTCCAGATGCTTGACGTTGGCGGGAGACTTCACCAGGTGAAAGGTCTCGATCATGCTGTTGTAGGTGTCCAGTGACATGACCACAGCATCTTCGGCATCCCGGCGGGAAATAATTGTCACATCGCAGTCTGCAACCACCTGGTCAATGACTTGCTTGAATTGATTCCTGGCGTCCGAGAAATTGATGACTCGCATCATGCCTCCTTACTGGCTTACTTGTCCTGGATATTGTACAAGTTTAGCAAGCCTGTCGCCCTCAACCCCGCAGCTTCGGCCGCAATCGATGAAATTCACTCGCCGACTGAAACTGCTGCGCAGCGCCAAGTAACGCCGCCTCGTCATAGGGTCGCGCCACCAGCTGCATGCCGATAGGCAGGCCGTGCTGGTCCTGACCGCAGGGCAGTACCAGCGCCGGCACACCGAGAAAATTGAAACCGCGCAACCAGCGTGTCAGGGCGTCAATGCGCGCCGGCATGGCAGCGCCGCCCGCGGGGCCGGTCTCGATCAGGGTCGGAGTGGT
>CAIPUP010000238.1 GCA_903868285.1 uncultured beta proteobacterium | reverse complement strand
TTTCAGGAGCGCTTGCTCAAGGATGGCGTTGAGGGCGTGGGCAATACGCCAGAGCAGTTCGCAGCACAGATACGCGCCGATCTGGCGAGCTGGGCGCGTGTGGTCAAGGCCTCCGGCGCGAAGATGGAGTAGTCGCGCGAGTGCCGCCTGTGCGGGGCATTGCCGCCCCGCCCTGCTTACAGCTTGAGCAGGCGCTCGGCGTTGCCGTGCAGGATCTTGGCGCGGTCGGCCGCACCCAGGGGCATGGTCTTGATCCAGTCGGTGCCGGGCGGGTTATCGACAAACGGCCAGTCGATCGAGAACAGAATGCGTTCGACACCCATCTCCATCACGCTGCACAGCAGTGCCGGATTGGAGAAGTTGCCGCTGGTGGTGATCCAGAAATGCTCGCAGAACACATCGCGAAACGGAATCGGCCGGTTGCCCTGGCGTGACAGTGCCTGATTGATGCGCCAGAGCGAGAACGGCAGCCCCTCGCCCATGTGGCCGAGGATGATCTTCAGCCGGGGATAGGTCTCGAACACGCGCGACAGGATCAAGCGCACTGCCTGGGTGGAGGTCTCGACGGTGAAGCCCCAGCCAGCCGACAGGATGAGCGGGAATTCCTTGGCGTAATCCTTGTAGTAGGCATTGATCACGTCCGGATGTGGAATGGCCGGATGCAGATAGATCGGCACATCCAGCGCCTGGGCACGTTCGAAGATCGGCCAGAAGCGCTTGTCATCGATGAACAGCCGCTGACCGTCGATGACGGTGAAGCCATGCACCATGGCGCCCTTGAAGCCGTACTGGGTGACGGTGCGCTCGAGCTCATCGGCGGCGGCTTGCGGATCGGGCGCGGGCAGCGTGGCAAAGGCGGCAAAGCGGGTGGGATGCGCTTGCACCGCCAGATGCAGACGGTCATTGGCCTGACGCGCCAGCCTGACCGCGCTGACCGGGTCGAGCCGGTGCGTGCCGGGGGCTCCCTGCGAGATGACCTGAACGTCCACGCCTGCCTCGTCCATCTCGCGAATGCGCAACTCTCCCAGATCCAGCAGGCGGTCACGCATCTTGCCCGGACGCGCTTCGGCAGCATCAAATTGCGCCGCAATGTCGGCATCCCAATAGTGTTCTTCGATCGCGATGACACGCGGCTTGCTGGCTTCAGTCATGGTGTTCTATCCGGAGGGTGGTTGCAACAGCCGCGCACTCTAGCACTGTTGCTCCTGGCATCCTGACTATGGGTGCGCTCGTATAATCCGCCGCCCATCGGCATTCACGAACGCAATTCGAAAGCAGCCTGACATGGAATGGATCGCGGTTTACTTTGCCATTGGAGTTGTTGCCGGCACCCTGGCCGGCATGCTCGGTGTCGGTGGTGGCGGATTGATCGTGCCGATGATGGTGGCGGTGTTCGCTGCACAGGAATTTCCGCGCGCCGAGCTGCTGCATCTGGCCGTCGGTACGTCGATGGCGTCGATCATCTTTACCTCGATTGCCAGTTCACGAGCACATGCCAAGCGTGGCGTGTTGCGCTGGGACATCGTGCGCGGCATGACCCCGGGCATCATTGTCGGTGGCCTGTGTGGTTCGCTGTTTGCCGGCTCCCTGCCCAATCGCGAACTGGCGCTGGCTTTTGCGCTGGTGTTTTTTGTTGCCGGCGCCTTGACCGTGCTGGACCGTCAGCCGGCACCCTCGCGCGGTCTGCCAGGCTGGCTGGGTCTGGCCATTGGTGGTTTCATCATCAGCGGCGTGTCATCCTTCGCCGCCATTGGTGGCGCCTTCATGACCATTCCCTTTCTGCTGTGGTGCGGTGTGCCGATGCTGCAGGTCATCGGCACCTCCTCGGCGGTGGGTCTGCCCATCGCCATCACCGGCAGTGTCGGCTTCATGATCACCGGCTTTTCCGCCACCGGCCTGCCCGCCGGTAGTGTGGGTTATGTGTACCTGCCGGCGCTCGGCGCAATGCTGGTGGGCAGCTTTCTCATGGCACCGATCGGTGCCGCGACCGCCCACCGGCTACCGGTGAAAACCCTCAAGCGCATCCTCGGCGTGCTGCTGTTCCTGTTTGCGCTATCGATGCTGTGGAAGTTCTGGCACTAAGCCGGTTTTGGAATTCAGTCGCGGAATTCAGTCGCGGAATTCAGTCGCGGAATTCAGTCGCAGAGTATCGATACCGACTTGGTGTTGAGATAGGCCTCAAGCGCTTCCGAGCCGCCCTCCGAGCCATAGCCGGAATCCTTCACACCGCCAAACGGCATCTCCGGCCAGGCCACGGCCGGCTGATTCACCCACAGCATGCCGACCTGCAGTTGCTGCGCCAGCAGATGGGCGTTTTTCAGCGAGCGGGTGAAGGCATAGCTGGCCAGACCGAAGGGCAGGCGATTCGATTCGGCAATCGCTTCTTCGATGCGATCAAAGCAGCGGATGGCCGCGACCGGACCAAACGGTTCGTCATTGAACACCTTTGCTTCCAGCGGCACATCGGCCAGCACGGTCGGGGCAAAGAAGTTGCCGCTGTCACCGATGCGATTGCCGCCAGTGGCGATGGTGGCGCCCTTGCTCAGGGCATCGGCCATGAACTGGGTCATGGCGGTGAGGCGGCGGCTGTTGGCCAGCGGTCCCATGCTGACACCCTCTTCCAGGCCATTACCCACTTTCAGGCGTTCGGCCTGTTTCACCATGGCGGCAATGAAGTCCTGGCGCAGGCTGCTATGCACCAGAAAGCGCGTGGGCGAAATGCACACCTGGCCGGCGTTGCGGAATTTTGCGGCACCGGCCGCCTTGGCTGCCAGTTCGACATCGGCATCCTCGGCCACGATCACCGGGGCATGACCACCCAGCTCCATGGTGACGCGCTTCATATGCTGTCCGGCCATGGCCGCCAGTTGCTTGCCCACCGGGGTCGATCCGGTGAAGGTGATCTTGCGGATGATCGGGTGCGGAATCAGATAGCTGGAGATCTCGGCCGGATCGCCATAGACCAGGCCGATCACGCCGGCCGGCACACCGGCATCGACAAAGGCGCGCAACAGCTCGGCCGGTGAGGCCGGCGTTTCTTCCGGCGCCTTGACGATGATCGAGCAGCCGGTGGCGAGTGCTGCCGAAAGTTTTCTAACCACTTGATTGATCGGGAAATTCCACGGCGTGAAGGCGGCCACCGGTCCAACCGGATCTTTCAGCACCAGTTGCTGTGCCAGCAGATTGCGCGCCGGCACTACCCGGCCATAGACCCGGCGCGCTTCTTCGGCGAACCATTCGATCACCTCGCAGGCCATGGTGATTTCACCCTTGGCCTCGATCAGCGGCTTGCCTTGTTCCTGCGTCATCAGCGCCGCGATGTCGGCATTGCGCTCGCGCAACAGCTGTGCCGCCTGGCGCATGATCTTGCCGCGCTCGACTGCCGGTACTGCGCGCCAGACATCGAAGCCTTTTTGCGCTGCCGCCAGGGCACGATCAAGATCGGCGCGACCGGCATGCGCCACACGACCAATCTCCTTGCCATGGGCCGGATTGACCACCGCCAGGGTGCGTCCATCGGCGGCATCGCACCACTGACCGTCGATCAGCAATTGGGTGTTGG
>CAIPUP010000237.1 GCA_903868285.1 uncultured beta proteobacterium | reverse complement strand
CCCTGAAGAAAAATTTCCTCCGGTGCAATCGCGTGCTGAATGTGGACAGGCCACTAGTGTCCTGAATCGTAAGTTGAATTCTGATTGGGCATGAACAAAGTCGCCCTGTATCGGAAAAGTGTCGAAATCGGTGCCAGACAAGGCGCAAAGCGGAGCAAGCTTGGCTGGCTTGCGAGCATTAGCAACGCCGTATGGCGCTGATTCTCGGCACTTTTATTCAGCAAATTTGCGATTCGGGACACTAGCCATGCCTTCAGGCACAGATTGCTTCAGCCGACTGGCGGTTGAGCACCAGCGTCAGCCGTACATCGCCGGCTGGCAGGGCTATTTCAACTGAGGTGCCGCTTTCCTCATACGGGACAAAGCCCGGCGGCAGGGCACATTCCACCCCCAGCACGAAATCGTTGGCGTTCATGATCAGACTCCTATCCCGACAGTTTTTTATTGAAACTGTTGCCGAACCCGCGCCAGTCCAGATGCCGTTTCGGCAGGATCGCAGCAGCGAGCAGCATGAAAATTGATAGCGCCCCCTGCAACGGCCCGTGGTCTCCGGAAGCCGGCGGGACACAGCGGACTGCATGGAGCAACCCCACGCATCTGCGCCTTGCGAAGACTGCGAGCATTCCGGTCACCAGGATGACCCGCACCGGCTCTTGCATCGACGGTGTGCATATGTCGGCCTCAGCTCGGCTGGGAAAGCAGCAGCACCATGGCTGCCAGCACCAGGCTCATGGCCAGGCCGATGGCAAACGCGAGCAGCACCTGTGCCGCGATGTCCATCACGATCAGTCGGGATCGGTTCCGGGTTTGGGATTGCGGGCTGTGCATGGGCGGCCCCTGTCTGGTGGGCGAAAGCATGTCTCTCACCACCATTGGATGCGCCAAAGCGGGCACAGCGCAGGTGACAATCAGGCAAAAGTGCTGAGCAATTGTGGCAACAAAAAGGCATTGCCCTGGCCGCGGCCGGAATCCAGGCCCGTTCGGGTATAGTCCCCGCACACCACTGAAGCCGTTCCAGCCATGTCCCGTCGCATTGCCCTGGTCGAAGACGATGCCGCGCTGCGCGCCAACTACAGCGACGCGCTGGTGCGCCAGGGCTACGAAATTGCCGCGTACGCCAATCGCCCGGATGCGATTGCTGCTTTCCGCCTGCGTCTGCCCGATCTGGCCATCATCGACATCGGACTGGGGCGCGACCAGGATGCCGGGTTCGCGCTGTGCCGCGACCTGCGCGCGCTGTCGGCCACGGTGCCCATCATCTTTCTCACTGCGCGTGACAGCGAGATTGACATCGTCTCGGGCCTGCGCCTGGGTGCGGATGACTACCTGACCAAGGACATCAGCTTCGCCCACCTGCTGGCACGCATTGCGG
The DNA here is from genome assembly GCA_903868285.1 of uncultured beta proteobacterium. Taxonomy (GTDB): domain Bacteria; phylum Pseudomonadota; class Gammaproteobacteria; order Burkholderiales; family SG8-39; genus CAIPUP01. The sequence continues at coordinate 1,245 of CAIPUP010000237.1, read as the reverse complement.
CGCTGTTCCGGCGGCTGGACGCCATGCAGGAGCGGGACAGCAGCGAAGAAGTGCTCGAGCGTGGCGACCTGCGGGTGGACCTGCGCCGCTTCACCATGTACTGGAAGGGCGCTGCGGTGGATCTCACCCTCACCGAATTCTGGATCGTGCATGCCTTGGCGCGCTTTCCCGGCCACGTGAAGGACCGCGACCAGCTGATGAAGGATGCCGAACTGGTGGTCGATGACGCCACTATCACCTCCCATATCAAGCGCATACGCCGCAAGTTCGCGGAGCTCGATGTCAGCTTTGATCGCATCGACACGGTGTATGGCATGGGTTACCGCTGGAAGGCCTGACCGCGGTGCAGACCTCGGTGCCGACGTACGAGTTGAAGCCCGTGTTCCGCGGCCCGCATCCATGCGCCTGAGGCTGCCGGCCCTCAGCCTGCGCCTGCGGCTGGCGCTGTTGTCCCTGGCGCTGCTGGCGCTGCCCTGGTTCGGTTACCGTTATGTGCGCGAGATGGAGCGCTTTCTCCTCGACGCCCAGTTGCAGACCCTGCTGGGCACGGCGCGTGCGGTGGCTACCGCCTTGCATGACCGGCCCGGCCTGGTCGATGTACCCGCTGCGGCGGCGCAGGCCGGCGCGGACAACACCCGCCAGCAGGCCGAAGCGCTGCTGCAGCAACTGGCCGTGGAATCGCAGCTGCCGCCAGACCTGCAACCGCAGCATGAGTCCTCGCTGCCGGGATCACCGCTGGCACGCGAGCCGGTAGCGCCGCTGCGCGATGAAGTGCGCTCTGCGGAAATCGCCGCCATCCTCAAGGGCCTGGAGCGCACCACCTCGCGCATCTGGGTGGTCAACCGGCGTTACCGCCTGCTGGCGTTGGCGGGTGAACTGCGGCGCCCGAACGCACCGGCTGCCGAGCAGGCCTTGAGCCGTCGCTTCATGGAATGGCTGATCCCGCCGCCGCGTGAGGATTTCGACGAAGCCGCACCCGATGATGTACTCGCCACCGGCAAGGAAATCGCCAATGCCCTGCAGGGTCTGCCCGGCACCCGAATGCGCACCTCGCCCGACGGGCTGGCCGTGATCATGTCGGCTGCCCATCCCGTCTGGAGCGGTGATGAGGTGCTGGGCGCCGTGGTGGTGGAGGAGACCACCAACTCCATCCTGACGGTTCGCAAGCTCGCACTGGAGCGCCTGCTGGTGGTCACGCTGGCGGTGTTTGCCGTGGCCGCTGCAGCCCTGATGTGGTTTGCCTTT
>CAIPUP010000236.1 GCA_903868285.1 uncultured beta proteobacterium | reverse complement strand
GCAACTTGTGATCAAAGTCAGTCGCAGCAAAAGGCTGCAAGCGATGGCCGGGCGGTGCCTTGGCCTCGCCGACAAATTCGCGACCGTCGCTGGTGCGCACACTGACCCGCGACAGGAACCCCCCCGCTGCGCCCTGACTCAGTTCGGCCGAGGGCTGCGCCTTCACCCGCTCGGCCAGAAAGGCCTGACGGCGCGGCTCGCACACCCGGGCCGGATCAAAGGCATCGACCTTGACCTGGCCATCGAGCAAGGCGGCCGTGACGATATAGGGCAGCGAATGATCCGCTGTCTCGCGCGAATGCGGATGGTAGGGATCAGCACGCGAGCCGACCAGATGCTGATACACACCCTGGTCGCTGTCGATCTGTACCGCTGCCAACGACCAGGGGTCGATGCCCTCGGCCTTGAGCTGTTGATGCAGTTGCAGCGCCGATTGAATGGCGCTCTGCGCCCGCGAGCCGACCGGCCAGCGCTTGAACGTTACCTCCGTGATGCGTATCAGTGCGCGCGGTGCTTGCAGTCGCGCAATTAAGGGCTGCACATCAGTCGGCTGCATCGCCAGCTTGGAGAGAAAACCGGTGCGTCCTTCAAATGGCCGCACTGCACCCTCGACGCCAGCCTCGGCCAGCTGACACGCAGCAATGGCCTGACGCACCGCCTGCCCGGCATTGAAGCGCTTCCACATGGTGAGATCGCCACGCGCGTTTAACTCGCCCGACTCGACCTCATCGCTGACGAAATGGGTGATGGCCATGATGGCCAGTGCCTCGCGTGTTCGCGCCTCATCCAGATCGATGAGCCGGGCGCAGGCACAGACCGCACCCAGACCAGTGGCCACCGGATAGTCCCAGCCTGTGCCATGCAGATCGAAGCTGTCGAACAGTTCCAGCGTCACCTCATAGCCGACGGCCAGCGCCAACAGCATTACCGAGCCCCTCAGTCCACGCGCCTCAGCCAGAGCCATGACCCCAGGCAGTATGTCGCTGGGATGTCCGCCGCTGCGACCGATATACAGATCGTTGTAGTCATAGCCACGCAAGGGCACGGCATTGACTAACGCCGCCAGTTCGGCCGGCACACACTCGCCGCTGCCCCAGAGCGTGGCTCCCTGCTTGACCTGGGCGTGACGGGCATAGCACCGCCCTGCCTGTGCCGCCGGATGACGCAAGGCACCCAGCGCCACCGCCAGGCTGTCCTGCACCACCGCCAGCGCAGCCTCGGTGGCTGGCGCATCCAGCGTAGTAGGCAACTTACAGGTGAAGGCTGCCAGACTGTGCAGCAGTTGATCGTGATGAGAAGGTTTCATGCGGATATCGCTTTGCAGGCAGTTACGGCGTGGTGACTGTTACGCGGCGCGTCATAGACAGCGCAGCATTGATACAGCATCGATACGGGGATCAGGTGTAGCCAATCTTGGCCACGTTGTCGCCACCGCCATTGGCAATCTGGATTTCCTTGCGCGCACCGGCCTGCAGCAATGCGCTGTCCTTGGCGATGGTGATCAGACCGAAGCCGCGTTCGGCGTAATCACGACCGAACTTGCCACTGGCGCATTG
>CAIPUP010000235.1 GCA_903868285.1 uncultured beta proteobacterium | reverse complement strand
CAAAATCCCAGTAACCATCAATGGAGGCAAACACCCCATGAAAATCCGTCCCTTGCATGATCGTATCGTGGTCCGGCGCTTGGAAGAAGAGCGCAAGTCTGCTGGCGGCATTGTCATTCCCGATAACGCAGCCGAAAAGCCCGATCAGGGCGAAGTCATCGCTGTCGGCAACGGCAAGATTCTCGATGACGGCAAAGTCCGTCCGCTGGACGTCAAGGTTGGCGATCGCGTGCTGTTCGGCAAGTATTCCGGCACCGCAGTCAAGATCGAAGGCGATGAGTTCCTCGTCATGCGCGAGGAAGACGTGATGGGCGTCATCGCCAAGTAATCATCACCAAGACTATGTCACCGCACGCTTGGTACGGGTGCGGAATCCGAAACACGGAATTCAAGGAGCAAGTAAACCATGGCAGCCAAAGACGTACGTTTTCATGAGGACGCCCGCCACAAGATGCTGGAAGGCGTGAACATCCTGGCCAATGCAGTCAAGGCCACTCTCGGACCGAAAGGCCGCAACGTTGTGCTGGAGCGCTCGTTCGGCGCCCCCACCATCACCAAGGACGGTGTTTCGGTGGCAAAGGAAATCGAACTGAAGGACAAGTTCCAGAACATGGGCGCACAGATGGTCAAGGAAGTGGCTTCCAAGACCTCCGATGTGGCCGGTGATGGCACCACCACCGCCACCGTGCTGGCCCAGGCGATCGTGCGCGAAGGCATGAAGTATGTTGCCGCCGGCATGAACCCGATGGACCTCAAGCGCGGCATCGACAAGGCAGTGACCGCCGTCGTTGAAGAGCTCAAGAAAATCTCCAAGCCCTGCACCACCTCCAAGGAAATCGCGCAGGTCGGCTCGATTTCGGCCAACGCCGATTCCGATATCGGCAAGATCATTGCCGATGCCATGGACAAGGTTGGCAAGGAAGGCGTGATTACCGTCGAAGACGGCAAGGGCCTGAACAGCGAGCTGGAAGTGGTGGAAGGTATGCAGTTTGACCGCGGCTACCTGTCGCCGTACTTCATCAACAACCCGGACAAGCAGATCACCGTGCTGGACAACCCGTTTGTCCTGTTGCACGACAAGAAGATCTCCAACATCCGTGACCTGCTGCCGGTACTGGAGCAAGTGGCCAAGGCCGGCCGTCCGCTGCTGATCATTGCCGAAGAAGTTGAGGGCGAAGCCCTGGCAACCCTGGTGGTGAACAACCTGCGCGGCATTCTCAAGACCTGTGCCGTCAAGGCCCCGGGCTTTGGTGATCGTCGCAAGGCCATGCTGGAAGACATCGCCATCCTGACCGGCGGCACCGTGATCGCTGAAGAAGTGGGCCTCTCGCTGGAGAAGACCACCCTCAAGGAACTCGGCCAGGCCAAGCGCATTGAAATCGGCAAGGAAGAGACCACCATCATCGACGGCACGGGCGATGCCCAGGCGATCGAAGCGCGGGTCAAGAACATCCGGGTGCAGATCGACGAAGCCACCTCCGACTACGACAAGGAAAAGCTCCAGGAACGTGTGGCCAAGCTGGCCGGCGGTGTGGCGCTGATCAAGGTTGGTGCTGCCACCGAAGTCGAGATGAAAGAGAAGAAGGCGCGTGTCGAAGACGCCCTGCACGCTACCCGCGCTGCAGTGGAAGAGGGCATTGTTGCCGGTGGTGGCGTGGCGCTGTTGCGTGCCCGCGTCGCACTGGACAAGGTCAAGGCCGACAATCCTGACCAGGAAGCTGGCGTCAAGATCATCCGTCGATCGCTGGAAGAGCCGTTGCGTGCCATCTGCGCTAACGCTGGTGCCGAGGCTTCGGTGGTGATCAACAAGGTGGTCGAGGGCAAGGGCAGCTTTGGTTTCAATGCCCAGACCGAAGCCTACGGTGACCTGGTGGAAATGGGTGTGGTCGATCCGACCAAGGTGACCCGCACTGCGCTGCAAAACGCCGCTTCGGTTGCCAGCCTGTTGCTGACCACCGACTGCGCCATCGCTGAACTGGCCGAAGACAAGTCGCGTGGCGGTATGCCCGGCGGCGGCATGGAAGGCATGGGCGGCATGGGTGGTATGGGTGGCATGGGCGGCATGGGCGGGATGGATATGTAATTCGGGTCATCCCCCGACCGACGTAGTCGTCATAAAAAACCCCGCCGAAGTCTGGCGGGGTTTTTTGTTTTCAGGCCTGGCGTTGTGCCAGGCGCCATGCAGTCATCAAAGCGCTTCAGCCACGGCTTTGCCTAAATCACTGGTGCTGGCCTTGCCACCGATGTCTGGTGTGCGCGGGGCACCCGACTTGGGATCGAGCACGGTTTCGATCGCCCGCACGATGGCGTCATGGGCTTCGCGATAGCCAAGGAACTCCAGCATGATCGCGCCTGACCAGATCTGGCCGATGGGATTGGCAATGCCCTTTCCGGCAATATCGGGTGCCGATCCATGCACCGGTTCGAACAGCGACGGATAAATACGATCAGCATTGATATTGCCCGAGGGCGCGATGCCGATGGTGCCGGTGCAGGCCGGGCCGAGATCGGACAGGATGTCACCGAACAGGTTGGAGGCCACCACCACATCGAACCAATCCGGATGCAGTACGAAATTGGCCGAGAGAATATCGATGTGGTACTTGTCAGTGCGCACATCCGGGTAGTGCTTGGCCATGGCCTCGACCCGCTCATCCCAGTAAGGCATGGTGATCGAGATGCCGTTGGACTTGGTGGCCGAGGTGAGATGCTTTTTCGGCCGCTGGCGCGCCAGTTCAAAGGCGAATTTCAGGATGCGATCAACACCTTTGCGGGTGAAGGTGGACTGCTGCACT
>CAIPUP010000234.1 GCA_903868285.1 uncultured beta proteobacterium | reverse complement strand
TATGGCCGCGATGCCAACCTGACCGAGCATGCATTACGGGCGCTGGCAGCCTATCCCTGGCCGGGCAACGTGCGGCAGCTGCGTAACTTGATTGAGCGCCTGGTGCTGCTGGCACGTCAGCCCGCCATTGATGCGGCCATGATGGATGCCGCCTTGTCGGCTGAACAAATTACCGGACTGAGCTACCCGGACCTGAGCTGTCCGGAGCGAAGTATTCGAGCCGTAACGGTGACAGACGCCAAAGCCTTGCCTGATGATCCGTCGCAACCTGCAACCGAGTGGGGCATCGCGCAACTGGAGGCCGCGCTGGCTCGCGCTGGTGGCAACAAATCGCGGGCGGCGAGAAACCTTGGCATGACGCTGCGGCAACTGGATTACCGGTTGCGCAAGCTGCGGAAGTTTTGATGAGGGCGCCGTGGCGGATACGGCGGTCGACGAGGGGTCGGATTCGGGAGAGCGTTGGTGGGTGGTACAGGGTTTGAACCTGTGACCCCTGCCGTGTGAAGGCAGTGCTCTACCGCTGAGCTAACCACCCGAGGCCGGAGATTCTCTCACAATCCCCGGCTGATGGTCAAACTCGTAGGGCCGTGATCTCGGGCGTCCGATAGAATGTGGTGCTGTTCGATAGTTAACCTGCATTCGCAGCACCTTTCCCTTCTTCCGGCCCAACATGATCCGTACCCGTTTTGCTCCAAGTCCGACTGGCTATCTGCATGTCGGTGGCGCGCGCACCGCGCTGTTTTCTTGGGCCTATGCCCGTCGCCATGGCGGGCAGTTCATCTTGCGTATTGAGGACACCGATCTCGAGCGCTCGACTGCGCCCTCAGTACAGGCCATTCTCGACGGCATGCAATGGTTGGGGTTGAACTGGGACGAGGGCCCGGTGTTCCAGATGCAACGCGTGTCGCGCTATCGCGAAGTGGCCGACGATCTGCTCTCTCGTGGTCATGCCTACCCGTGCTGGGCCACGCGCGAGGAGCTCGATCAGATGCGCGAGCAACAACGCGCCCGCAATGAAAAGCCGCGCTATGACGGTCGCTGGCGTCCGGAAAATGCAAAGCGCCTCGGGCTGGTGGCACCACAAGACCGCAAGCCGGTGATTCGTTTTCGCAATCCGGACCAAGGTGACGTGACCTTCCACGATCTGGTCAAGGGCCCGATCACCTTTGCCAATGCCGAACTCGATGACCTAGTGATCCTGCGCGCCGACGGTGTGCCGACCTACAACTTTGGTGTGGTGGTGGACGATCTCGATATGCGCATGACGCATGTCATTCGTGGTGATGACCATGTCAACAACACCCCACGCCAGGTGAATATCTATCGTGCGCTGGATGCCGACATGCCGCAATTCGCACATGTGCCAATGATTCTCGGGCCGGATGGTGAGCGTCTGTCCAAGCGTCACGGCGCAGTCAGCGTGATGCAGTACGAGGAGGACGGCTATCTGCCGCAGGCCTTGCTGAACTATCTGGCGCGCCTGGGCTGGTCACATGGTGACGCTGAAATATTTGATCTCGAACAGTTCGTGCAATGGTTCGATCTGGATCACATCAGTCGCTCGGCGGCACAGTTCAATCCGGAAAAGCTGCGCTGGCTGAATCATCACTACATCAAGGAAACTGCGCCGGAGGCGATGCTGCGTAGTGTCGCTACGCGCATCGAGCGCGAAGGCGGGCAATTGGCACAGGGGCCGGAATTAGCTTCAGTCATTGGATTGCTGCGCGATCGATCAGAAACCTTGGCCGTGCTGGCCGATGAGACCATGATGTTCTATGCCGATGTGCATCCTGCTGCGGCCTTGCTGACGACGCATATCACCGCGGAAATCACGCCGGCACTGCGCAGTCTGCGCGATAGCCTGCATGCGCTCGGCGACTGGGGTGCTACCGAGATTGCTGCCGCCATGAAAGCGGTACTGGCGCAACATGCGCTGAAGATGCCGAAGCTGGCGATACCGGTGCGGGTGGCCGTATTCGGGCGTACCCAGACCCCCGATCTGGCCACCGTTCTGGCACTGCTGGGGCGTGACAAGGTCTTGCAACGCCTTTCGGGGGTGCTGCACTAATTTCCGGCGCATAGGCTATTTTTTTTGCACGGCGGTATATTTCCGGCTACAATGTCGGGCTGTTGTGGGGGTATAGCTCAGCTGGGAGAGCGCTTGCATGGCATGCAAGAGGTCAGCGGTTCGATCCCGCTTACCTCCACCAAAGTTTCGATGATCCGCTGTTTGATGTTGCCGCAGATCATCAGCAAGTCCAGGGTCCCCATCGTCTAGAGGCCTAGGACATCACCCTTTCACGGTGAGTACCGGGGTTCGAATCCCCGTGGGGACGCCAAGTGTTGCAATGAAAAGGCCGCCTTCGGGCGGCTTTTTCTATTTGCGCGTCGGATCGGCCGCAACCAAGCGCCAGGTATCTGCGCGGTCGCTTGCCAGCCGTTGTGCTGGCGCATTTGCATTAATCGAGACCTGAGCTGTCGTGCCTATATTCAAACAGTCTATGGTGTCCAAGGCGGCAGCAAGCATCGTTTTGCTGACCTTGATTGTCGGTGTTGCAGGCCGTACCGCCCTCGACAGTCTGATTGCGCAGATCGCCGGCCCGGCTGCGATCGCGTATTGGGCCCAGATCAGTGGTCTGGTGGAGCTGACCGGGGCGATTGCCAGTGCTGGCCTGGCACCGGGACTGACGGTGCTGATCGCCCGCATCAGTAATCCAGCGCGGCAGGCAGCCATTCTGCGCGACGCGCTGGTGCTGTCGATCGTCTTTTCAATACTGACGGCGACTGTGGTCGGCTGTTTTCTGTGGTTTGTCGCGAGCCGGCCAATGAACAGTTTGGTGTTCGCGCCCCATATCGTCGCGTTCGCGCTGGCAAGTGGTGTCGTGGTGGCGGCGCCGGTACTGGTCATGCAGGCCTGGCAGGCAAAAGGGCAGGGGCTGCGCACATTCGCCTTGACGCTCGCCAGCCTGACGCTCAGCCTGTTGATCGCTGGTCAGACGATCGTTCTGCCATCGTCCTGGCAGAGCCTGGGACAGTTGCCGTTCTCGTTGCTGCTGGTGAATATGCTGATGGCCGTACCGGTGTTGCTTTGGTACCTTTTGCCACGCCGAGGCGATCGCCGCGCTGTGCATTCGCACTTGAACGCTGGGCAGACACGTTCTGATCTGATGGCGTATTTGCCAACCGGATTGTCGATCGGTCTGCTGGGACCGCTGGCGCTGATCCTTGCGCGCGAGCAATTGGGCCGTGCCGCCGGATGGGAAACTGCTGCCACCGTGCAGGCGATCTGGCGTAGCGCGGAATGGGCTGCGGCCTTGTTATCCGGCATGTTGTCTTTGTATTGCCTGCCACGCTTCGCCCGCGCAGCGGCCGGCCCGCATCCGGCCCAGGCATTGCGACAGGAGCTCAAGCGCACCCTGTGTTGGCTATGGCTGCCAGCGGGTGTTGCCTTGCTCAGTATTCAGGCTCTGGGGCCGAACGGGCTGGCCGGACTTTTTTCGCTGTCAATACTCCCTGCGCCGATGGTGTTGGCAACGTTTCTGCTGGCCGAGTGGATACGCATGGCATCCTGGGTGTTGCTGCAGGTGTTGTTCGCCACCTCGGCGCAATGGGCTATTGCCATTGGCGAACTCTTTTCCTTGCCGCTGTTCGCTTTTTTACTTTGGTTGCATGGAGCCGGAATGACCTTGCAGGACGCGAGTGTGGCGTATCTGTTGTCCTATGTTGCGTACCTGGGATTCAATCTGCTTTGGGTATGGCCCCGCTTGGGCAATGGCCGCGACCAGTCCAAGTTCATTTAGCGAAGAAATTGCCCGACACACTGATGCGGAAGTCATCCGACGAATAAAACGGTGCCACCAGGTGCTTCATGCGCGCCGGGAATAGCAGCATGCGGTACTCGAAATCCTTGTAAGCCGGTATGTAGTTGCTGCAAATGTCACCGAGTGTGTTGGTGTACTGAAAGCCGAACTGACCAGCCACATTGATGTTGGCTTCGGTGCCTGGCGCACAGGCCATTTCCTGTTCGCGGGTATATGGAATTTGCAACCAGATCACAAAGCTCATGATGCCCAGATGGTCATGCGGCGGGTTGAACTCATGCTTGCGCTGGAAATTGACCCAGGATTCCTTCATGAATAACGCGGGCTTGGAAGGATCAGGGCATTGTTTGGCGATGTAGTGTCCGAAAATCTTGTCGTACTCGGCAAAAAAGGGCGTGATCAGCTGTTCCAGATGCGGCACTGCGCCCGGCAATTTGTACTCATGCTGGATCTGCCCGGCCAGGTTCTGATTCCATTTCTCGCTGCCGGAGAAGTCGGCCTGAATCGCTTGCACTTCCTCGATAACTGGCGCCAGTTGCTGGGGCGACAACTGCGCCATTAAAAAACCAATATTGATGAATTCGCGCGCTTCGAAATAGGCTTGAGGTTTGGTCATGTTAGGTGCGGATCGTTGCGGTTGACGGGGGCTAAAACCAGCCGAGGATACACCGTGCTTTGCAGTGGCCGAAACGGCTTTTCCAACCTGATATGCTCGGCCGTTTCGTCGACGGTTCATCGGAATCTGCATCCAGACACGGTTGCATAGTCGGCACGACCAAGCTCAGGAATGTCTGCGATGTCCAATTCACAAGCCGCAACCAGTCAAACAGATTCCGCCGCATCGCAAACCGCAATCGCCAGCGATCCACGCGCCTTTCGCAATGCCCTGGGACGGTTCGGCACCGGTGTGGCCATCATCACCACGCGCCAGGCCGATGGTCGGCCATTGGGGGTGACGGTGAATTCCTTTGCCTCGGTGTCGCTCGACCCACCGCTGGTGCAGTTCAGCCTGGCCTGGAAAACCAGCAGCCTGCCGGTGTTCGAGCAAAGCAGTCATTTCAGCGTCAACATCCTGGCCCAGTCGCAGGCCGGACTGTCCTGGACCTTTACCAAGCCGGCCACAGCAGTTTGGGATGACATCGCCTGCACCGAAGGTGCCAACGGCTGCATGGCCCTGGCCGATTCGCTGGCGGTGTTCGAGTGCGAGCGCCATATGCGGGTCGAGGCCGGTGACCATGTGATTTACATCGGCCGCGTCACGGCATTCCACAATCGCGCCGAAGAATCCGAGCCGCTGCTGTTCTATCGCGGTGGCTATGGTGCGTTTGTACGCGCACCGGCCTGATTGCGGCGCGGCAGCGACCTGCTGCTCTCATCAAATTTTTATCCACGCCGATTTTTTTGAACAACGCTTAACACGGAGTTTCAACACACCATGGCACAAATGCATTTCAAGGTTGACGGCAATGACAAGGCATTCGATATCCAGCGGCTGGTAATTGCCGGCTGGACCGGGCGCAACCACGAGGCAGTGGAGCATCACATCAAGGAGTTGGAAGCCATCGGCGTGAAGCGTCCGCGCACCGTACCGTGTTTTTATCGGCTCTCGGCCAATCTGTTGACCAGCGATGCAGGGCTGGAAATGGTCGGCACCGACTCCAGCGGTGAGGCCGAGTTCGTGCTGATTTCCGCCGCTGACGGCCTGTATGTCGGCGTCGGTTCGGATCACACCGACCGCAAGGTGGAAGCCTATGGCGTGACGGTGTCCAAGCAGATGTGTGCCAAGCCGGTGAGCAGCGAGCTGTGGCGCTTTGCCGATGTCGAAGCGCACTGGGATCAGCTGATGCTGCGCTCCTATGTCACCCGTGGCGGCAAGCGTTCCCTCTATCAGGAAGGGCCGGTGTCCAAGATGCTGGCGCCGCGTGATCTGATTGCGAAGTTTCCGGATTCGCCCGGCACGCTGCCGGTGGGTACCGCGATGTATTGCGGCACCCTGGTGGTGTTGGGCGAGATCGGCGGCGGTGAACGGTTCGACGTGGAACTGGTCGACCCGGTGAAGAACCGCACGCTGCGTCACGGCTACGATTGCCACAGCCTCGCAATTGCGGACTAAGGCCTGGCGCCCCGTCCAGGACTGAAAAATTTCTGTTTTATTTCAAGGAGTTATCGCATGGCTATCAAGAAGGAACACAAGGAGTTTTACAAGGTTGATCTGAGCAAGGACTGGGAAGTGCCACCGGGCTATCCCTCCGGCATTCAGCAGCAGATCCTGGCCGGTTACCTTGACGAAACCAACAAGAAGGGCTTTCGCACCCGCCACCTGAAATTCGAGCCGGGCGTCTACACCACTGCACCGTTTGTGCATGACCACTGGGAAGAGGTGTATCTGGTGTCGGGTGATCTGACCGTAGGCAACGATGCCAACGGCAATGGTGGCGAATCCTTCGGACCGAATACCTACGCCTGCCGTCCGCCGGGCACACCGCATGGTCCGTTCAAGTCGGAGAAGGGCTGCCTGCTGCTCGAACTGCACTACTACGACGAGACGAAATAAATCATGCGCAGCATTGCCGGGGTTGCCGCCGATCTGGCGGCGGGGCGGGTCAGCAGTCGCGAGTTGCTGGAGCAGGCGCTCGCGCGTATTGCCGATCCGAGCGGTGAAGGCAGTCGGGTATTCACCCGCGTGCATGCAGCCTCGGCGCGCGCCGCAGCCGATGCCGCCGATGCCTCGCGTAAGGCTGGTGTGCGTCTGTCGCCGCTGGCCGGTGTGCCGGTCTCGGTGAAAGATCTGTTCGACCTCGCGGGGGAGACAACCACCGCTGGCTCGCGCGTGCTGCGCCAGCACCCGGCTGCCCCGGCCGATGCGCTGGCAGTGCAGCGACTGCGTGCTGCCGGTGCGGTGATTGTTGGCAGCACCAACATGACCGAGTTCGCCTACTCGGGGCTGGGCATCAATCCGCATTACGGTACGCCGCAGAATCCCTGGGCGCGCTCGGCGGCAGATCCGCTGCAGGGACGCATCCCTGGCGGTTCGTCTTCGGGCGCTGCAGTCTCGGTCGCCGATGGCATGGCGGTGATGGGGCTGGGCACCGACACTGGCGGCTCGGTGCGCATCCCGGCTGCACTGTGTGGCCTGACCGGCTTCAAGCCAACCACCGGACGCATTTCCACCCAGGGCGCCTTGCCGCTGTCGTTCACGCTCGATTCCATCGGGCCGCTGGCAGCGACGGTGGCTTGTTGCGCGGTGTCCGATCGCATCCTGGCCGGGCTGGCGCCTGACGTGCCCGAAGCGCTGCCATTGCAAGGCCTGCGTCTGGGTGTGTTACGAGGCTATGTGCAGGACGGCCTCGACGACGCCGTAGGCACGGCCTTTGGCCATGCGCTATCCACACTCTCGGCGGCAGGCGCGCAGCTGCGTGACGTCAGTTTTGATGAACTGAAGAACATTCCCACCTACACCGCCAAGGGACATTTCTCTGCTCCCGAGTGTTATCAATGGCATCGCCAGTTGTTGCAGGATCGTCAGTCCGAGTACGACCCGCGTATCGCCGGACGCATTCTGAAGGGCCGCGACGTCATGGCCTGGGAATATGCCGAGCTGATCCATCTGCGTCAGCGTGCCATGCAGGACGCAGCGCGCGCCTTCGCGCCCTTCGATGCCTGGCTGCTGCCGAGTGTGCCCCTGATTGCGCCGCGTATCGCCGAACTCGATGGCAGCGATGAGGCCTATGGCAAGGTCAATCTGGCGATGTTGCGTAACACCAGCCTGTTCAACTTCCTGGATGGCTGCGGTCTGTCCTTGCCTTGCCACAAGGCGGGAGAGGCACCGGTCGGCCTGATGGTGATGGCCATGGGCGGACATGACGATCGCATGCTGGCGCTGGGTCAGGGCATCGAGTCTGCGCTGCGTGCCGCCGGCTGTGCGGTTGCGGTGTAATGGGACAACTGGTCGACGGTGTCTGGCACAGCGAATGGATTGATGCCTCATGGTCCGGCGGCGTTTTCCTTCGACCGGACAGTACATTCAGGGATCGGGTCAGCGCGGATGGCAGCAGCGGTTTTGCCGCCGAAGCCGGGCGCTATCACCTGTATGTGTCACTGGCCTGTCCGTGGGCGCACCGCACCCTGATCCTGCGTGCGCTCAAGGGGCTGGAGCCAGTCATCAGTGTCTCGGTGGTGCATCCGCTGATGCACGATCAGGGCTGGAGTTTCGGCGCAGCGGGTGCTGAATTACCCCAGGGCAGTACGCCCGATCACCTTTATGGTTCTGCGCATCTGTGGCAGGTCTACGTCAAGGCCAGCCCGCACTACAGCGGCAAGGTGACGGTACCGGTGCTGTGGGACAAACACACCGCGCGCATCGTCAACAACGAGTCGCCGGAAATCCTGCGCATGCTCAACAGCGCGTTTGATGCGCTAGCCACACGGCAATTGCCCGATCTCTATCCGCTGGCGCTGCAACCGCAGATCGAGCAGTGGAACGAACGCATCTATCACACGGTCAATAACGGCGTGTATCGCGCCGGCTTCGCCACCCGCCAGGATGTCTATGAACAGGCGGTGCGGGAATTGTTCGATACGCTGGATGTGCTGGAGGTCCATCTGTCGCAGCAGCGTTATCTCTGTGGTCGCACCATCACCGAGGCCGACTGGCGATTGTTTCCAACCCTGGTGCGATTCGATGCGGTGTATCACGGTCATTTCAAATGCAATCTGCGGCGTCTGATCGATTACCCGAATCTGTGGGCCTACACTCGCGAGCTCTATCAATGGCCCGGCGTGGCCGACACGGTGAACCATCAACAAAACAAGCTGCACTATTACGCCAGCCATGCCAAACTCAATCCGACCGGCATCGTAGCGCTCGGACCGGACTTGGATTGGCACCAGCCACACCTTCGAGAGGAGATATAAAAATGAATAAAATCAATAACTTACGAAATATTGCCCTGGCAACATTTGCAGTCGCTTCGACGCTGCTGAGCGGCACCGCCCTGGCACAGACGCAAGCGCAGGTTTATCCCAACAAGCCGCTGCGACTGATCAATCCGTTCGCCGCTGGTGGCGGGGCGGACATCATTGCGCGCTACATCGCCAGCAAGCTGTCCGAGAACCTCGGGCAGCCGGTGGTGGTGGAATCCAAGCCCGGGGCCGGCAGCATGGTCGGCTCGGACTACGCGGCCAAAGCTGCGCCCGATGGCTATACCTTGCTGCAAGTCACGGGCGCTTATCCGGTGGTGGCTGCGATGCAACGCAAGCTGCCCTTCGATCCGCTCAAGGACATCAGCATGGTGTCCATGCTCACCGTCTATCCGTTTGTATTGACGGTGTCCTCGGCCTCGGCGGATAAAACCCTGTCCGATCTGATTGCGCGTGCCAAGGCCTCGCCCGGCAAGCTCAGCTATGCCACCGCTGGCAATGGCTCGGTGCATCACCTGTGCTCGGAGCTGCTCAATGCCAGCGCCGGCATCGAGATCCTGCACATTCCGTTCAAGGGCGGCACGGCACCTCTGGTCGAGCTGATGGCCGGCCGGATCGACATGGTGTGCGAAACCATGACTGCAGCCTTGCCGCATATTCAGGGCGGCAAGCTGCGTGCGCTGGGTGTGGCCTCGTCCGATCGCGACAAGGCCATGCCGGATGTGCCGACCATCGCCCAGACCCTGCCGGGTTTCGAGGTGACCTCGTTCAATGGCATCGGTGTCACCGGTGGCACTTCGCCAGCCATCATCGAACGCCTGAACCGCGCCGTGCGCGAGGTGCTGTCCACGCCCGATGCGCAAAAGCGCTTTGTCGAATTTGGTGGTGCGCCTAAGGCCTCGTCACCGAAAGAGATGCTGGATTATGTCGAGCGCGAAACCAACAAATGGCGCAAGCTGATTGATGTACGCAAGATCGAGCGACTGTAATCAATCACACCAACCGTCCGGAGCCTGCCTTGACCAGAGCCACCACAGCAGCCTTGCATGATCACGGTCATGGCATCTGGCTGCTGGATGCCGGCATGTATCGCGATGAGATGGTGGCCATCCATCTCATCGTGCATGAGGGCCGTGTCGCGGTGATCGATACCGCCACCCGCCATTCGCTGCCGCGCATACTCGGCGCGCTGGAACAACTGGGCTTATCGCCGCAAGCGCTTGATTGGGTGATCCTGACGCATATCCATCTGGATCATGCCGGTGGGGCGGGTGCCTTGATGCAGCAGTGCCCGAACGCGCGGCTGGCAGTGCATCCGCGCGGTGCGCGGCATATGGCCAATCCGCGCAAGCTGTGGGACAGCACAGTCTCGGTGTATGGCCTGGAAACCGCACAGCGGGTCTATGGCGAGGTCGTACCGATTGCCAGCGATCGCATCGAAGAGACTCCCGAGGGTCATGTGCTGCAGCTGGGCTCGCGTCGGCTGCAGGTGCTGGATACGCCGGGGCATGCCCGGCATCACATTGCCGTGCACGACCCGTTCAGTCAGTCGGTATTCGCCGGCGACACCTTTGGCATTTCCTATCGCGAGTTCGACCGGGGCGAGCGGCAATTCGTTTTCCCCACCACCAGCCCGGTGCAATTCGATCCGCAAGCGGCGCATCACTCGGTCGATCGCATTCTGGCGTGCCAGCCGCAGTCGGTTTATGTCACGCACTATTCGCGCCTGACAGACCTGGTCAATATTGCTGCAAGCATGCATCGCCTGATCGATGCCCATGCCGAACTCGCACTGGCTGTGCAAAGCACAGGCGCGGCACGCGAGGCCGAACTGGTGGCGGGCGTGAAGCGTTTATTTCTTGCCGAAACCGCGCGTTTCGGTTGCACGCTGGGCGAGGAACAGGCACTGGCCCTGATGGGTCTGGATATCCAGCTCAACGGTCAGGGGCTGGCATCCTGGCTCGATAGCCGATAAGCCGGCGCATTCGATCCCGCCACTTCTGCAGCGACCACCGGCAACACCCGCCCTTGCTGCAGCAGATGCAGCAGGTGCGCCTGCACCGAGCGCGCTGCTGCGGCCACCAGCCGCGGGTCCAGAT
>CAIPUP010000233.1 GCA_903868285.1 uncultured beta proteobacterium | reverse complement strand
GCGTATACCGTCAACACCATGCCACCGGCGACATTGAAGGCCTTTGTTCGCGAGGGTCGGGTGGCTCCCGGTCGATCAGGCTTCATCGGTGTGCTGCATTCGTTGCCGGATGCCGAAGCCATACTGCGCCAGTTGCCAGCCCAGGGCATTGATTTGCAAGCAATTACCACGCGACTGCAGCAAGAGGGTATTGCGCAGTTCGAGCAGTCGTTCGCGGCCTTGCTGGCGCGCATCGAATCACGCCGCGCGGCCTAAGTATTTCCGGGCGTAGTCCCCGGGTGTAATCCCCGGGTGTAATCCCCGGACGGCTCAGGCGATCGTCGTCGGATAGGGGCTGGTCTCGGACAGATCGAGCATGGCGCGCACCAGGCGGTCGGTCATGTCATGGCGCAGCGCGCTGGCTGAAGCTTCGTCCCACAGGTTGTGGCACTCATGCGGGTCGTTGCTGCGGTCGTACAGCTCGCCCCAGTCGATGCCGTCATACATGGTGATGCGTACCTGGCCATGCAGCAGGCTGCGGGCACGTACCCGGTCGGGAAAGCCCATGTAGTAGCGCTGACCCTCTTCCTCGATCAGCAGGCTGTGGCGCACCGAGGACTGACGACCTTGCATCAGCGGCAGCAGGCTGCGGCCCTGCATGCCGTTCCAGGGCTCGACCCCGGCCCGCTCGAGAATGGTCGAGGCGATGTCGATGGTCTGTGCCAGTGCCGACGAGGTGGCGGCGGCCGGTGTCTGCGCCGGATCGGCCCAGATGAAGGGCACACGCGTCAGGCCGCGATAGTGCACCGGGCCCTTGAGCAGCAACTGGTGATCGCCCATGAAATCGGCATGGTCGGCGGTGAACACCACGATGGTGTTGTCGGCCAGGCCCAATGCCTGCAGCTCGGCCAGCACCCGGCCGATGGCGTCGTCGATGCAGCTGATCGAGCCGTAGTTGAGGGCAATCGCCTCGCGTGCTTCGCGCTCGCTGCAGGCGAACAGCGCCTGGGTGTGCTTGATGGCCGTGCCGGCATCGCGTTCGCCGTACAGATGCTGCACATGCGGCGGCAGGTTGCGATGTGCGGCATGGAAAGACGGCGGCGCCGGTACATCTTCCGGGCGGTACATGTCCCAGTACTTGCCCGGCGGGGTGTAGGGGTGATGCGGATCGGGAAACGAGCAGTGCATGAAAAACGGCTGCCCCTGGCCAGCGCCGGCAGCGTCGGATTTCAGCGTCCGCAGCCGGGCGATGGCCCGATCGGCGATCCAGTTGGTCGGGTAGAGCGCCTCCGGCACGCGGGTGCGCCAGGCCTGCTGGCAGCGTGCCAGCTCGAACTCCGGCGTTGGCAGCGCGTTCTGTGGCCCGATCAGCTGGTCGGCATCGGCCACCTGCTCACGCAGCCAGCGCCGCCAGTGGCCGTACTCCTGATCGGCATGATGAATACACAGGTCGACCGTCTCGAAGCCGTAGAAGGGCGTGGTGATGTCGAACTCGGGATGCTCTTCCCAACGCTTCCAGCTTTCCTGACCATGCTCGCCCGGCCCTTCGCGGCGTGCCTGGCGGGCGTAGCGCGGCTGGTCGGGGCGCGGCACCTGCGCCGGCTTGGTCTCGATGTTCTGCAAATGCGACTTGCCGATATGCGCCGTGCGATAGCCGGACTGACGCAGCACCTCGGGCAGCACGGTTTCATCCAGCGACAGCTCGATGCCGTTGTGCCGCACGCCATGGCGCGAGGGCATGCGTCCGGTCATGAGCGAGGCGCGGTTGGGCATGCAGATCGGCGTGGCGACATGGAACTCGTCGCTGCGCCAACCGCGCTGGGCCAGCGCATCCAGATGCGGTGTGCGCACGATGCTGTTGCCATAGCAGCCAAGGTGGTCGGCGCGATGCTGATCGGTGATGAAAAACAGGAAGTTCGGCTGGCGCATGGCTTGCTCTTTGGTTCGTTTTTTTAAAAGTCTTTTAAAAACAATAACTTACGATTGATTTTGCGCCTCACGCCAGACCTGCCAGGCAGCATCGACACCCGCCCCGCGGGTAAAGCGATGGCCCTCGGCCGAGAGCACGGTCTCGAGTGCCGCCAGGGTCAGCAGCACCGCATCCTGGCGTGCGTTGTAGCCCATGTTGCCAAAGCGCCAGATGCGGCCATGCAGCGGCCCGAACGAGGTGCCGATCTCGATGTTGAAGTCGTTCAGCATGGCGCTGCGCACCCGCTCGCCAGACACGCCCTCGGGAATCCAGGCCCCGGTGACGTTGGGCATCTTGTTTGTCTTGTCACCAAAGACGCGCAGTCCCATGCCTTCCAGGCCGGCCAGCATCGATGCGCCGGCGATGCGGTGGCGGCGATACACCGACTCGCGTCCTTCCTCGATGAAGATGCGGGCGCATTCATGGGCGCCATACAGCATGGTGGTGGCTTCGGTGTGGTGGTTGAGTGCTTTGTCCGACCAGTAGTCCATCACCATCGCCAGATCGAAATAGTTCGAGCCAATGATGCGTCCCGCGCCGGCGACATAGTCGGCGGTCTGTAGGCCCTGCTCGATATGACGCCGGCGATAGATGATCTTCGCCGCCGCGTCATTCAGGGTGATGGGCGCGGCACCCGAGGGACCGGCCAGACATTTCTGCAGGCCGGCCGTGACGGCATCGATCTCCCAGGCATCGACCGGCAGTGCCGCACCGGCCAGCGAGGCGGTGGCATCCACCTGCAGCAGTGCGCCGTAGCGATGACACAATTTTCCGACCTCGGCCAGCGGTTGCAGCATGGTGGTGGAGGTGTCGCCCGAGCACACCGCCAGCAGCTTGGGTGAATGTTCGCGCAGCGCAGCCTCGATCTGCTCCGGCGTGAACACCGTGCCCCACTCGGTCTCGACCACCCGCACGTCGGCACCGCAGCGGCGTGCGATCTCGGTCTTGAGCTGGCCGAAGCGACCATAGCTGGCCACCAGCACCCGCTCGCCCGGCTCGATCAGCGAGGCCATCACCGCTTCGATGGCCGAGCGCGCCGTGCCATCGACGATCAGGGTCCACTCGTTGCGTGTCTCGAATACCTCGCGATACATCACCATGGCCTGCTTCATGAAGCCACGGAATTGCGGATCGAACTGACCCAGCAACTGCGCCGACATGGCACGCAGCACGCGCGGGTCGGCGTTGATCGGTCCCGGCCCCATCAGCAGTCGCGGCAGCGGATTGACCTGGGCGATAGCCTGCGATGAAAGACTGGGAGTAGAAAGGCTTTGATTGGTCGAGGACGTCATGCGAACACCTGCGGCAACGGTTGCGAAGCGGCGATTCTAGACCAGTCGCTTGACCGTTCCGCCGCAGCCTGCCCCGAGCGCCGGGTAGGCTGTCGAATGACGCATAATCGCCGCTCTTTCGAGGAGAGCCGCGGCATGAAACGCATCACATTGACACGCTATTTGATTGAACAGCAACGCCAGCATGGCACCGTCAGCGCCGATCTGCGACTGCTGATCGAGGTGGTGGCACGCGCCTGCAAGGCCATCAGCCATGCCGTGTCCAAGGGTGAACTGGGCGGCATGCTGGGTGGTGCCGGTGCCGAGAACATCCAGGGTGAGGTGCAGAAGAAACTCGATGTCATCTCCAACGAAATCCTGATCGAGGCCAATGAATGGGGCGGCCATCTCGCGGCCATGGCCTCGGAGGAAATGGAACACCCCTGGAAGATTCCCGGCGACATGCCCAAGGGTGGCTATCTGTTGCTGTTCGACCCGCTGGATGGCTCTTCCAACATCGATGTCAATGTTTCGATCGGCACGATTTTCTCGGTGCTCAAATGCCCCGAGGGAGTGACCGATCCGGATGAGCAGGCCTTCCTGCAGCCCGGTCGTAATCAGGTGGCGGCCGGCTTTGCGGTGTATGGCCCGCAGACCATTCTGGTGCTGACGGTGGGGCGTGGCACGGTGGCCTTCACGCTGGATCGCGAGATGGGTAGCTTCATCCTCACCAACCCGCAAGTCCGCATACCGGAGGACACGGCCGAGTTCGCCATCAATATGTCGAATATGCGCAACTGGCTGGCACCGACCAAGCGCTACATCGATGAATGTCTGGCCGGCAAGACCGGCGTGCGCGGCAAGGATTTCAATATGCGCTGGGTGGCGTCGATGGTGGCGGATGTGTTTCGCATCACCTCGCGTGGCGGCATCTTCATGTACCCGGCGGACAACAAGTACAAGGAAGGCCGCTTGCGGTTGATGTACGAGGCCAATCCGATGGCCTTGCTGGTGGAGCAGGCCGGTGGCGCTGCCACCAATGGCACGCAGCGCATTCTCGACATCCAGCCGCGCGAACTGCATCAGCGCGTGGGTGTGATCCTCGGCTCCAGGAACGAGGTGGAACAGGCCAGTGCGTATTACAAGGGCTGAGCCCTGTTTGCATCGGGCAGGCGCAGTAGCGCCTGTCCCATGCGGATGGGCATACCGTCGTGGATGCCTTCGGCCAGCGTAAAGCCCGGCGGCGCAAACAGGATGATGGTCGAGCCGTGCTGGAACCAGCCCATCTCCTCGCCCTTGGTAAGGCTGGCCTGGCAGGGGATGCGGTTCGGCCCACGATATTTCAGGTGCAATAGCACATCGGCGAAATGCAGTCGGATGCTGGCCACCAGCACTGCCGCCACCGGTACCAGGGTGAGGCGATGCTGGCCCGCGTTGAGCCGGCATTGGATGACCGCACGCTCGTTTTTGCAGAACAGGCCTTGCACGCGCTTGAGTGCCGCCGGATTGACGTTCCAGGTATCGCCTGAAATATAGGTCACTGCATCCACCTGGCAGTCATGCGGGGCGTGAAAGCGGTGATACATGCTCGAGGTGATGCGGATGGTCAGGTACAGACCGTTGCGGTAGTGCTGACATAGCGCATCGTCGTGCAACAGATCGCGCAGGCTATAGGGAAAGCCTTTGGCCTGGATCAGTTGTCCATCTTCAACTTGTCCGAACGCCCCGACGATGCCATCGCAGGGGCTGCTCAATAGCGTGGGATCGGCTTCGATCGGTCGCGCACCCGGCTTGAGCTTGCGGATAAAGCACTCATGCATGCTGGCGAATTCGGTTTGTTCCGCTTCGTCCAGATGCAACTCGGCGAAACGCCGCCACAGCGCTATCGACCAGCGGCTGATCAGCGGATGCCGGATCTGGCTGAACCAACCGAACAGCCGCGTCAGGGCCTGGCGTGGAATGCGGTTGGTCAGCAGAAAATTCAGATCTTCATTTGCGCCCAGACGGGCTAGCAGGTTTTGCATCGTCACATCCTTGTCATGTCGCCAAGGTAGAACAGCCGCTGATGCTTGGTTCTGATACGCAGCGGACGCTTACGATGAACGACGAACTCTTCACGCTTGGATTGGCAGCCGTCGCTGCTGCCGCCTTGTTGCCACGGATAAAACGCCGGCTTGAACTGTCCTGGGCCAAACACCCGTCGCTGGCCGGTCATCCGCGCACGGCACGCCGTATCAGTGCCCTGGTGCCGTATTACGAATTCGATGAAGCCAGGTTTTTCAAGGCCGATGGCGCACCGGCTGCTATCGAAGCGGACCGACGCGCGGGCTTTGCCCGCCTGGTGGACACCTACGCCTCGCGCTTTGCCCGTTCTGCTGCGATGAGCGCCCAGGCACAGAGCGCGATTTCCGACATGCAGTTCACTGCCACCTACCGCGTCCCGTTTCCCTTTAGCCGTCATGTGCGCCAGCACTTGCGTGGTGGCAGCTTCGTTGCCAGTTCGTCTGGTGTCACTGTCACCGACCTGGATGGCAATCAGTTCTATGACCTGACCGGCTCCTACGGTGTCAATCTGCTCGGCTACGACTTCTACAAGCAATGCATGGCGGCAGGCGCGGCAAGGGTGGAAAACCTCGGCCCGGTGCTGGGTGCCTACCATCCGGTGGTGGCCGACAATGTGCAACGAATTCTGCGTATCTCGGGCATGGACGAAGTGTCGTTCCACATGTCCGGCACCGAGGCGGTGATGCAGGCGGTGCGACTGGCGCGCTATCACACTGGTCGCACGCATTTGCTTAGGTTTTGCGGCGCGTATCACGGCTGGTGGGGCGATGTGCAGCCCGGTGTTGGCAATCCGCAAACTGCGCACGAGACCTACACCCTGCGCGAAATGCATGCCTCGACGCTGCATGTGCTGGCGACCCGCAAAGACATCGCCTGCGTTCTGGTCAACCCCCTGCAGGCGTTGCATCCCAACAGTGCCGCGCCGGGCGACTCTTCGCTGCTGGATGGTTCGCGTCGCGCCGGCTATGACCGTGCCGCCTACACAAAGTGGTTGCAGGATCTGCGTGCGATTTGTAGCCAGCGCGGCATCGTGTTGATTTTTGATGAGGTATTTCTGGGCTTTCGCCTGGCCCCGGGTGGAGCGCAGGAATATTTCGGTGTCAAAGCCGATATGGTGACCTACGGTAAAACCATCGGCGGCGGTTTGCCCATTGGTGTTGTGGCCGGTCTTCGAAAATGGATGCAGCGCTTTCATCCCCAGCAGCCGGCCAATATCAGCTTTGCCCGCGGTACCTTCAACGCCCATCCCTATGTCATGGCAGCCATGAATGAATTCCTGGTGCGGCTGGAGACTGACGAGGCGGTAGCGGCGATGTATCGCGATGTGGATCAGCGCTGGAACGAGCGTGCCGCAGGCCTGAATCAACGATTGGAGGAGGCGAGCTTGCCGTTCCGGGTGGTCAATATGTCCTCGGTGTTCACCATCACCTACACCCAGCCCTCGCGCTATCACTGGATGCTGCAGTTCTACTTGCGTGCCGCCGGATTGGCCCTGAGCTGGGTTGGTACCGGCCGCCTGATC
>CAIPUP010000232.1 GCA_903868285.1 uncultured beta proteobacterium | reverse complement strand
TTCGCCGCGTTGCGCCATCCCGGCTATCGCGCTTACTTCATCACCAGTGCGCTAGCCATGATGGCCGACTCGATCGAGCATGTCATCAGCTACTGGATCGTGTTCGAGAAGTTTCATTCGCCAGCGCTCGGTGGTGTGGCCATCCTCACGCACTGGCTGCCATTTTTGTTGTTCTCGGTCTATGCCGGTGCGCTGGCCGATCGCTTTGATCTGCGTCGTCTGGTGCAAGCGGGGATGGCGCTGTTCATGCTGGTATCGCTGGGTTGGGGGCTGCTGTTCATGACCGATAGCCTGCAGACCTGGCATGCGGTGGTGCTGCTGTCGTTGCATGGCATCGCCGGGGTGATCTGGACGCCGGCGGCGCAATTGCTGATCCATGACATCGTCGGACATGATGAGTTGCAAAGCGCGGTGCGATTGTCCTCGAGCATTCGTTACTTGGGCATGTTGCTTGGGCCTGCCGTCGGTGGTGGCTTGATGCTGGTGCTGAGCCCGGCCTGGGCCATCATCGTTAACGTATTGATTTATTTGCCTTTGGTGATCTGGTGCGCGCGTGTGAGTTACGGCCGACATGGCGCCGGTGGCGCTGCGCAGAACAAGACGCCGTCCGCGCCGCATCTGGGCGCGGGCTTCTGGCGCAACCTGCAAACCGGGGTGCGCAACCTGTTGGACCTGACGCGCCAGATTGCCCATCAGCACACCATCGTTTCCATGACCTTGCTGGCCGGTGCCGCCTCGTTGTTTATCGGTAATGCCTATCAGGCGCAGATGCCGGAGTACGCGCACGACCTGGGTCATCTCGATACCCAGTCCTATAGTCTGCTCATGGCAGCCGATGCCGTCGGTGCGCTGATCGGTGCGGTGGTGCTAGAGAGTCGAGGCTTGTTGCGTGCCAGCCCGCGTACAGCGATGTGGCTGGCCCTGCTGTGGTGTCTGGCTATCGGTGGCTTTGCCCTGGCAGGAAACTATTGGCTGGCCTTGTCATTGCTGGCAATGGCAGGTTTTCTCAATCTGGCGTTCTCGGCCATGGCGCAAACCCTGGTGCAGTTGCATGCGCCGGAGCACTTGCGCGGTCGGGTGGTCGGCTTGTTTTCGATGTCCTCGCTTGGACTGCGCGCCTTCAGCGGTGTCACGGTCGGTGTGCTGGGTGCGTGGATCGGCATTCATTGGTCTCTGGCGCTGTCGGCCTTGTCGCTGATGGCTGCGACCCTGGTTCTGCTGTCCTATGCCTTACGTCATCATCAGGGAGCACAGGCATGAGTGGTTCACCGCAGACGCCCGCATCCGAGCCGGTATCGACGACCAAGGCGAAATCCTTTGCCGCCCTGCGTCATCCGCATTACCGTATTTATCTCATCACCAGTGTGCTGGGGATGATGGGCGACAACATCGAGCATGTCATCAGCTACTGGGTGTTATGGGAAAAATTCCAATCGCCGCTGATGGGTGGTGTGGCGGTGTTGACGCACTGGCTGCCGTTCGTGTTTTTCTCGGTCTACTTCGGTGGCATCGCAGATCGCTTTGACAACCGCCGCGTAATTCAGGTGGCGATGCTGATGTTCATGTTGGTGTCATTGGGCTGGGCGATATTGTTTTTTGCCGACAGTATCGAGATCTGGCAGGCGGTGTTGCTGCTGACCATTCATGGCATGGCGGGTGTGCTGTGGCATCCGGCTACCCAACTGCTGATTCATGACATCGTTGGCCGTGACAATCTGCAAAGTGCCGTGCGTCTGAATGCGACGGGTCGCAACCTTGGCATTCTCATGGGTCCGGCCGTCGGCGGTGGGCTGATGTTGCTGGTGGGGCCAGCCTGGGGTCTGCTCATCAATATCCTGGCCTATGCGCCAGCCGTATGGTGGTTGTGGAAAGCACCTTATGGAAACAAGGCAAAAAAGCACATTGCGCAGACTGATGGTTCTGGCGCCAGCGCTGCAGCGACGGCAACGGCGGCAAACGCTGCGCCGCGCCCCGGACTTTGGGCCGGCACCATGGGTGCATTGCGACAGGCAGCCGAGATTCCGGTGATATTTCAATCCATTCTTTTGACTGGCTTGTTCGCGCTGTTCGTCGGCAACGCCTTTCAGGCGCAGATGCCGGAGTTCGCCCACGACCTCGGTAACGAGAAGGCCGGTTTTTCCTACAGCATGTTGCTGGGAGCGAATGCAGCAGGTGCGCTGGTCGGCGGACTGTTGCTGGAAACGCGCGGCATGAGTGGTGCCAGTGTGCGGGTAGCGATGTCGCTCACCGGCCTTTGGTGTCTGGTGATTGCC
>CAIPUP010000231.1 GCA_903868285.1 uncultured beta proteobacterium | reverse complement strand
CCCCGGGACACAAAAAAACACAAGGGTCATAACTTAACTTTTGTTAATGCTTAAGGTCAATGAAAATCTATAACCTACTGCTGATTTTGGAATAAGCCGTTGCGCAATCCGGCGCCCAGCCACGCCCCATGCAAGCAAATCTCCAGCGCGCCGAAAATTTTGTAAGTTATTGTTTTATAATGACTTTTTAACCAGAGCCCGGTATGCACCCGACTACTTCACCGCCCAGCCTGCGCAGCGCTCTCGTCTGGTGGCTGAAGCTGGGCTGCATCAGCTTTGGCGGTCCGGCCGGGCAGATCGCCCTGATGCATGACGAACTGGTGGTACGCAGGCGTTGGATTTCCGAGGCGCGGTTTCTGCACGCGCTGAACTACTGCATGCTGCTGCCCGGCCCGGAAGCGCAGCAACTGGCCACCTATATCGGCTGGCTGATGCATCGCACCCTGGGTGGTGTGGCGGCCGGGCTGCTGTTTGTGCTGCCCTCGTTGCTGCTGATGATGTTACTCAGCGGTCTTTATCTGCTGTGGGGCGACAACAGCCTCATGCGTGGCGCGCTGTATGGCATCAAGCCGGCGGTCACCGCCATCGTGCTGGCAGCGGCCTGGCGCATCGGGCGACGCGCGCTCCGGCATCCGCTGGCCTGGCTGATTGCACTGGGTGCGTTTCTCGGCATTGCCGTGCTGCAACTGCCGTTTCCGTTGATTGTGTTACTGGCGGCACTGGCCGGCTGGCTGGTGCATCGCTGGCAGCCTGGCCCGATGGGCCACCTGATGGGTGGCCTGAACGGTGGTACGGCACATGCCGCCCCCGGTAAGAAGGCCACAGTGAAAACACCAGAGCCGGTCACGCTGCTGGACGATGTTGTGCAGGCCGCACACACCCGCTATTCAGCCCGGCGGCTGGCCTTGCAATGCGCGCTGTTCGCTGCGCTATGGCTGGGTGCGATGGGCTTGTTGTGGCTTGCACAGCAGTCGCTGCTGTTGCAGATGGGTGGGTTTTTTACCAAGGCGGCATTGCTGACCTTTGGCGGCGCCTACGCGGTGCTGCCCTATGTGCATCAGGCAGCCGTCGATCAGTTTGGCTGGCTCAGCGCAGCACAGATGATGGATGGACTGGCACTGGGTGAAACCACACCCGGTCCGCTGATCATGATCGTGGCCTATGTCGGCTTTCTTGGCGCATGGCAGCAGGCCTTGCTTGGTGCCGACGCCAGCGCGCTCTGGCTGGCCGGCATCAGTGGTGCAGCCGTTGCCACCTGGTTCACGTTTTTGCCGAGCTTCTTTTTCATTCTGGCCGGCGGGCCGCTGGTGGAGAGTACGCGCGGCAACGCCACACTCAGCGCACCGCTGGCCGGTGTCACCGCCGCCGTGGTGGGCGTGATTGCCAGCCTGGCGCTGTTCTTCGCACAGCAGGTGCTGTGGCCGGCAGGCGCTCTGATGCAGGACGGGCTGCGCCAACCCGACTGGCTGGCCGCAGCCATCGGCGTGGCGGCGGCCGTGGCGCTATTGCGCTATCAGCGCGGCACGGTGTCGGTGATCGTGGTCAGCGCGCTGCTCGGGATCGCAGCGCGTGCGGTGTAGCGCGATGCAAAACGGCGTTGCAGCCCCGGCCCTTACTGCGGCTGTATGCCCGAGAACTTGATGGCCCGCGACCACAGCGCATAGTCGGCCTGCATCAGGCGCACCAGCTCGGCACCGGCCAGGCCAGAAGGCTCGATGCCGATCTGCGCCATGCGCTCGCGCACTTCGGCATTGCGCACCGCCTCCAGCAGCAACTGGCTGAGCCGATCCACCACGGCTGCAGGCGTGCCAGCCGCAGCATAGAAGCCGTACCAGGACTCTATGTCCATCTCGACACCCGATTCGCGCAGCGTGGGCAGTGCCGGCATGAGCACCGAGCGTCGCGCACCGGTCTGCGCCAGCAAGCGCAACTTGCCCGAGCGCGCATGCTGTTCACCCTCGGTGGGCGCGATGATCGAGGCCAGCAATTGCCCGCCCACCAGATCGAGCACTACCTGGCCGCTGCCTTTGTAAGGGATGTATTGCAGGTCCAGCCGGGTGGCATTGGCGAACAGCGCGCCAGCCAGATGCGGAATGGTGCCGGTGGCAGAACCAAAATTGCGCAAGCCCGCATCGCTGCGCGCCTGGGCCAGAAACTCGCTGACATTGCTGGCGGTGACCTTGGCATTAACCGCCAGCACAAAGCCGGCATGCCCCACACGCGCCAAGGGCTGCACGTCCTTGAATGGATCGAACTTGGCCGACTTCATGATTTGCGGCACCAGGGTCACCCCACCATTGGGCGCGAACAACAGTGTTGTGCCATCACGCGGCGCAGCCAGCATGGCTTCCATGGCGATCAGTCCGCTGGCCCCGGCACGGTTCTCGATCAGCACCGGCACACCGAGCGCGGCACGCAAGCGGTCGGCGTAGATACGCGCCAGCAATTCAACCGAGCCACCCGGCGGCAGCCCGAGCAACACACGGATCGGGCGCGCGGTGGTTGATGCATTGGCAGCAGGCTGCGATTGCAACGACGATTGCGCCTGCAGCGATGCCAGCGTGCACAGCCATAACAACGTTGATAGCCCGAGAAAACGCCAGAGCCCGCCACTGCGTTGTGCTTGTTTCATAGCTACCTCATGCTTTGCATCGCTCGATGCCGATGCGTTGAACATCCTGCATAACAAAACGGGGATGCCGTCTCCGGCATCCCCGTCCGCCTCCTCCCCCGAGAAGTCGAACAGCAACTGCTGGAATCAGTCGCGGCGAATCACCGCACAGGCCAGGCGCGCACCGGCATTGCCGGTGGGCTGGGTGCGATAGTCGTCCGGGTCTTTGTGCACGATCAGGCCGCGGCCAATGATGCTGGCAGGGCCATCGTTGAGCGACATCACATCCAGTTCGACGCGCAGTTTGGCATTGCCCTGGGCATCGGCCTTGAGCGCCGGCATATCACCGGCATGACGCTCGGTGGTTTCATGATGGGCATGCGGTTTGGCAAAGGGATTGAAGTGCCCGCCGGTGCTCATGCCATCGCCCGAGCTGCAATCGCCCTTGTCGTGAATGTGAAAGCCATGCTCACGGTTCGGCGCCAGGCCACGCACATCGGCCTCGACCAGCACCTGCGCGCCACGCTGGGTGAACTTCACCGTGCCGGAGACGCTGTTGCCCTTGGTGGCATCAAGGCTGGCACTGGCGCGTGGCGCCATGCTGGCGCCCATGCCGGCACAGCCCGCCAGAACGACGGCTGCCGTTAACGACAGTCCTGACGTCAAAACCCGATGCAAACGCACGGCAGCGCTCATTTGCTAGCGCTTGCGCCGGCGGCGGGAGCGGCGGCAACAGGTGCCTTGGCAGTTGCCGTGGTTTTGCCACGCGCTTGATTACGCTTGAAATTTTCTGCCGCACGGTCCTGCGCCTTGCTCAGGTTGTCGGCATCCTTTTTATCCGCCTCGGCTTTCTTTGCCTTGGCCGCTTCGGCCGCTGCCTTCTGCTCGTCGGTTTGCGCCGGCGGTGCTGGCAGCTTGGCCCAGGACAAACCGGCGCCCAGGGTCATGGCCAGAACTGCTGCAATCAGTGCTCGTTTCATGGTGTCTCCCTCAGTCCTTGTCCTGGACCCAGTGTCGATGTCAGTGTCAGTTTCAGGTCTTGTCAGTCGCAGCATTGGCCTTGGCGGCCATCACTTCGTTGTAGGTGTATTCGTGGTGTTCCTTGAGCCAGCTCTCATCCACATAGCCGGTGCGCATGCCCTGATAGGCACCTTCCATGCCGAGCGTGCCGATGTAGATATGCGCCAGCGCCATGGCAATGAACAGGGCCGCAGCCACGCCGTGCACGACGTTCGCCAGCTGCATGGTGGCACGCACCTGATCGAAGTTCGGGAACAGCAGCACCACACCCGAGACGCTCATCACCGT
>CAIPUP010000230.1 GCA_903868285.1 uncultured beta proteobacterium | reverse complement strand
TGGCTATCTGCGTCCGGCTCGTCGGCGTGCGCCAGGTTCGCAGAATGGCCAGGCCACTGGGACGGATCAGAGCGGCCGCAGGCTACTGCATTTGTATGCCGCCGATCTGGCACGTTCGCCCGACGGCCAGTGGTGGGTGGTGGCTGATCGCACTCAGGCACCGTCGGGTGCCGGCTATGCGCTGGAGAACCGACTGATGGTGTCGCGCGCCTTTCCCGACTTGTTTCGCGACTTGAAGGTGCAGCATCTGGCGCGGTTTTTCGCCACCTTGCGCGACAGTCTGGCGCGTGCGGCGCCGCTGCAATCCGGCGCGCCGCTGATCGTGCTGCTGACCCCCGGGCCTTACAACGAAACCTATTTCGAGCATAGCTATCTGGCGCGCTATCTCGGCTTTCCACTGGTCGAGGGCAGCGATCTGACGGTGCGTAATGGCTGTGTCTGGCTCAAGACGCTCACGGGTCTTGAGCGTGTGCACGGCATCCTGCGGCGCCTGGACGATGATTTCTGTGATCCGCTCGAGTTACGCGACGATTCCACCCTGGGCGTAGCCGGACTGAGTGAGGTGGTGCGTCGGGGCAATGTGCTGCTGGCCAACGGTCTGGGCTCCAGTCTGTTGGAGTCGGGCGCCTTGCTCGGCTATCTGCCGGCACTGTGCGAGAGCTTGCTGGGTGAGTCGCTGCGTATGCCTTCGGTAGCCACCTGGTGGTGTGGCGATGCCAAGGCCTTGCAGTCGGTCACCGCTGCGCTGGATCGGCTGGTCATCAAGCCGGCCTTTCCGCAACTGCGACAGGAGCCGGTGTTCGGTCGTGGCTTGCCTGCACATGAACGTGATGCCCTGCTGGCGCGATTGCAGGCGCAACCCAACAATTATGTGGCACAGGAAGTGGTGCAACTGTCGCATGCGCCGGTCTGGGACCGCAGTCAAAGTGCTGCCGGCGCAGCGTCTCCGGGGCCATCAGCCAGGCTGCAGTCACGGCCGGTGAGCATGCGGGTGTTTGCTTGCGCCTCGCCCGACGGCTATGTGGTGATGCCCGGTGGTCTGTGCCGGGTGGGTACCGGGCCGGATGCGCGGGTGGTATCCATGCAGCGTGGCGGGTCGGCCAAGGACATCTGGGTGTTATCCCCGGCGCCAGTAAGTACCTTCAGCCTGCTGCCGCGCGATCTCACCCCGGTGGACCTGGTTCGTAGTGGTGCAAATCTGTCGAGCCGAGTGGTGGAGAACCTGTACTGGTTTGGTCGCTATGCCGAGCGCTGCGATGGCACGGCGCGTTTGCTGCGCCTGGCGATGGGACGCACTATCGATGCGGTGCGCAGTGCGGATCACCCCAACTGGCGTGCCATTGCGCAGCTGCTGCGCAACTGCCATGTGTTGCCCGAGGATGAGCCGGTGCAGGGTGCGGATGATCTCGGTCTGTTGCGTGTGCTGCGCGCCGCAACGGTGGATGCGTCGCGCCCCGGACTGGCAGCCGACTTGCAGCAATTGTTGCGGGTGGCTGGTCAGCTGCGGGAACGCTTGTCGGTCGACAATTGGCGCTCGCTCAGCGCCCTGGTGCAGGATTTCGAACGGCGCGCAGCGCAGCCGATGTCACTGGCCAATGCGCTGTCAGCGATCGATCGCGCCATCGTTGCGTTCATGAGCCTGTCGGGCTTTGCCCTCGATGGCATGACGCGTGATCTGGGCTGGCGCTTTCTCTCCATTGGTCGACGTATCGAGCGGCTGCAATTTCTATGTGCCGCCTTGCGCGAGGCAGCAGCGATCCATGCGGTTGATCCGAATGCTGAACTGGACTGGCTGCTGGAACTGGCCGACAGCACCATCACCTATCGCTCGCGTTATATGGCGCGGCCGCAATGGCTGGCGGTGCTCGACCTGCTGGCGCTGGATGAGAGCAATCCGCGCGCGCTGGCGTTTCAGGTCAAGGGCATTGCCGACTATCTGGACCGGCTTTCCAAGGCACTGGGTCCTTGCGGTGGTGATGCGTTCTGTGCCCTGCGTCAGCGCTTTGTCGACTTCGATCCGGTGCGTGATCTGGCCTCGGGCAGTGATGGGCTGATACAACTGGTGCAGGCGGTTGAGCAAGGCAGCATCACCCTGGCGGATGAACTGGGTCTGCGCTTTTTCAGTCACTCGATTAATCGTCAGACCTTTGCCAACTAGACCGGGCAACACCATGCGTTATTCGGTCATTCATGAAACCTGCTACCGCTATGCCAGTCCGGTGGCGCTGGGGCATCAGTTGTTGCACCTTACGCCGCGCCCGCTGCCCTGGCAGGCGGTGTTGTCGCACACCTTGCAGGTCGATCCGCAGCCCGAGGAGTTGCAGGGCAGCAACGATTACTTTGGCAATCCGGTGACGCATGTGGTGCTGTGTTCACCGCATCGCGCGTTACGGGTGCTGGCCAGTTCTATCGTGACAGTCGATCGCGCCGCCTCTGCGCAGGCCACAGCCTCGACTGACGCGGGGACGAGCAGCTTGTCGGCAGCGAATGTGCCGTCTTGGCGTGCGGCAGCCGCAGCAGTGGCTGCGGCGACCAATCCGGCATTACTGCGCGCTTCGGAATTTTTGTATGACTCGCCGCATGTGCGGGTGGTGCCGGCCGTGCGTGACTATGCGCAAGCGAGTTTTGGCGCTGGGCGCAGCGTGTTGCAGGTGGCGCTGGATCTGAACCGGCGCATTCATCAAGAGTTCGTATTTGATCCGCGTGCGACCAGCGTTTCGACACCGGTCGAGACAGTCTTGTCCGAGCGCCGTGGAGTGTGTCAGGACTTTGCCCATCTCATGGTTGCTTGTTTGCGTGCTGGTGGTCTTGCGGCACGCTATGTGAGTGGCTATATCCTGACCGAGCCACCGCCAGGGCAGCCGCGTCTGGTTGGCGCTGATGCTTCGCACGCCTGGGTGTCGGTGTATTGCCCGATGCAGGGCTGGGTCGATCTTGATCCGACCAACAATCTGACCGTGGTCGATGCGCATGTGACGCTAGGCTGGGGCCGGGATTTTGGTGATGTCACGCCGATGCGCGGTGTCATTCTCGGCGGCGGTGAGCAGGAAATCGAAGTGCGGGTCACGGTGCATCCTCTGGACTGAGTTTCTCGACTGAGTTTCGCGACTGAGTTTCTCGACGGATCGGCCGCCTGGATAGCACTGCTGCGTTGCATCAATCTGACTTTTTCCCGGTGTTAGTATTTCGGACGTTGTTCTGTACGCTGTGCCGCATGCATGACCGGCTGGCTGGCTCAGGCGTGTTTGCGCAGTCCACTTCATATTGACTTCATAGAGGATGCTCAGATGGAACGCAGAAAATTTCTCCGCAATGCCACGATCGCTACCGCTGCGGGTGCCGCAACTGCCGGCGCATCGGGTTCGGCGCTGGCGCAGTCCACAGCCAAGTGGCGCATGCTGACCATGTGGCCACGCAGCCTCGACACGCTATTCGGTTCGGCCGATCAACTGGGCAAGCGCGTCACTGCGATTTCCGGCGGACAGTTTGATCTGCGTGCATTCCCGGCTGGTGAGATTGCGCCGCCCGGACAGATCCTCGATGCCGTTTCCATGGGTACGGTGGAATGCGGTCATGTGCTGTCTTCCTTCTTCACTGGCAAGAACCCGGCCTTTGCCTTTGACGCCGGTCTGGCCTTTGGTCTGAATACCCGTCAGCAGAACGCCTGGATGTATCACGGCGGTGGCCTGGAGGCGATGCGCAGCGTGTTCGCCAAGTACAACGTAGTACCCATCCCCTGCGGCAACGTCGGGGTACAGATGGGTGGCTGGTATCGCAAGGAAATCAAGACTGTGGCCGATCTCAAGGGCCTGAAGTTCCGTATCGGTGGCCTGGGTGGCACGATCCTGTCGCGTCTGGGCGTGGTGCCGCAGCAGATTCCCGGTGGCGATATCTACAGCTCGCTGGAAAAAGGCACGATTGATGCGGCCGAATGGATAGGCCCCTACGACGACGAGAAACTCGGCCTGCACAAGGTGGCCAAGTTTTACTACTACCCCGGCTGGTGGGAAGGCAGCGCGCAGATCACGCTGCTGGTCAACCTGAAGTCCTGGGAGGCGCTGGGCAAAACCCATCAGGAGCAACTCGATGCCGCCTGTGCCGAGCAGATGACGCAGATGGTGGCCAAGTACGACGCCAAGAACCCCGAGGCGCTGCGTCGGTTGGTGGCTAACGGTGCGCAGCTGCGCGCCTTCCCCAAGCCGGTGATGGATGCTTGCTACAAGGCCACCATGGAAACCTTTACTGCACTGGCAGAAAAGGATGCCGACTTCCGCACCATCTACGATTCCTGGAACAAGTTCCGCGAGGACCAGAACCTGTGGTTCCGCGTGGCTGAGAATTCTCTGGATAGCTATCGCTACGGCATTTCGGCCGGTCGCAAGTAACGCCGCGCAATGTGATGAATGTGATGTCTGGTATCAGTGCGACAGCAGGGGGTGGTGCGGTAGCGGCCGGCAGCGGTATCGGAGCGCGGGTGTTGCGCAAGGAGGATGCGCGACACCTGGCCGGCCGCGGGCGCTTTGTCGATGACCTGGTGTTTCCGCGCCTGGTCGAAGTGGCGTTCCTGCGCAGTCCCAGTGCCCATGCCGAACTGGGTGCGGTGGCGGTGCCCGAGGCACTGCGGCGGCAGGTGTTTCTGGCGGCTGACCTGCAGGGCGTGTCACCGATCGTGGCGCGTTCCACACTGCCTGGCTATCGGGTGTCGGAATACCATCCGCTGGCGCGCGATCGCGTGCGCTTTGTCGGTGAGCCCATCGCTGCGTGCTGGGCCGAATCGCGTGCGGCGGCTGAGGATGTGGTGGCCGCGTTGCAGCCAGCATTACGCGAACTGACGCCGCTGGCCGGCATTGCTGATGCCATGGCTGACAAGGCGCGCATCCATGCCGATTGGCCGGACAACTTGTTCATTCATCTGCAGCGTGAGGATGATTTGTCCGAGGTCAAGGCGCGTGCTGCACATGTGGTGGAACGGCGCTTTCGCATGAATCGCCAGAGCATGTCGCCGATGGAGGGCAAGGCAGTGCTGGCGTATTGGGATGATCAGCGCTCGCAGCTGGTGGTGTATTCCTCCACCCAGGTGCCGCACATGATTCGTTCGGGGCTGGCGGAATGTCTTGGCATGGACATGGCGCAGCTGCGGGTGATTGCGCCCGATGTGGGAGGCGGCTTCGGCTACAAATGCAATCTGATGCCGGAAGAAGTCATCGTGGCCCGGATGGCGCTGACATTGGGCCGACCGGTGCGCTGGGTGGAAGACCGGCGGGAGCATCTGGTGGCCGGTACCAATTGCCGTGAACATGAGTACCGCATGACAGCCTATGTCGATCAGCGCGGCAAACTGCTCGGTCTGGATGCCGATGTGCATGTCGACAGCGGGGCGTACTCGGTCTGGCCGTTTACCGCCTGCCTGGAAACCGGGCAGATCATTGGCAACCTGCCCGGGCCGTACAAGATGCAGGCCTATCGCTGCAATGTGTATGGCGTGGCTACCAACAAGCCACCGTTCTCACCCTATCGCGGTGTGGCGCGTCCCGGCGTGGCTTTCGCGATGGAACTGATGATCGATGCCATCGCGCGCACTGTGGGACGCGATCCCTGCGCCGTGCGCGAGGAGAACCTGGTTACCGGGGCCGACATGCCCTACAGCAATATCGCAAAAAAAGCTTTTGATTCAGGCGATTACCCGTCCAGCTTGCGGCGGGTGATGGAGATGCTGGAGCATCACAGTTTTGCCGAGCGCCAGCGCAAGGCGCGGGCCGAAGGGCGTTTTCTCGGCTTGGGCTTCGCAACCTATACCGAGCAGTCTGCCCATGGCACCTCGGTCTTTGCCAGCTGGGGTCTGCCCATCGTGCCGGGCTATGACGGTGCCACGGTGCGCCTGACAGCGGATGGCACGCTGGAGGTGAAAGTCGGTGTGCATTCGCATGGTCAGGGCATGGAGACCACGCTGGCGCAGGTGGCCTGCGAAATCACGGGTATCGCTCCCGATCAGGTGCTGGTGACGCATGGCGATACCAACGAGACGCCGTTTTCGACTGGCACCTATGCCTCGCGCTCCATTGTCATGGCTGGCGGTGCGGTGTCCAAGTCGTGCGAGGTCTTGATGCAGCGACTGCTGCCGATCGCCGCGCATTTGTCGGGTTCGACCCTGGCTTCGATGCGGCGCTGTGATGGCGGCTTCGAGGGCGATGGCGGTCGGGTGAGCTATCGCGATATTGGTCAGGCCTGGTATCACCGGCCGGAACGGCTCAGTGCCGATGTCGCGACCACAGGGCTGGAAGTGACCGAGAGCTACAAGCCGGATGTCGATACCGGCGTATTCAGTTTTGCTTCGCATGGCGCGCTGGTGGAAGTCGATCCGGATACCGGACAGGTGAAGCTGCTCGACTATGTGATCTGCGAGGACTGCGGCACCCTGGTCAATCCGATGGTGGTCGAGGGACAGACCATCGGTGGCGCGGTGCAGGGCATAGGTACCGCGCTGTTCGAGGAGATGCCCTATGACAGTTCGGCCCAGCCGCTGGCCTCGACCTATGCCGATTACCTGTTGCCGGGTGCAGCCGAGATGCCGCATATCCGTATC
>CAIPUP010000229.1 GCA_903868285.1 uncultured beta proteobacterium | reverse complement strand
GCTGCGGGCCGCGCAGTTCAGTGCGCGCTGTTCAGTGCGTAATGACGATCTTGCCGACCTGCGCATTCGACTCCATGTACTGCTTGGCCTGCGGCAGTTCGGCATAGCCGAACACGCGGTCGATCAGCGGCCGGATGCGCCGGTCATTGATGGCCGGCAGGATGTCGCGCACAAAACCCTGCACCGTGCCGGCACGCTGCGCCGGGGTGCGGTTCTTGTTCGAGACACCAAACAGATGCAGGCGCTGTGAGTGCAGTGCTTCCAGATCGATGTCGGATTTGAGACTGCCATCGACATAGCCCACCGTGGCCAGACGACCCTGGAACGCCATGCAGCGCAGGCATTCCGAGAACACCGTACCACCGACGTTGTTGACTACAAGATCGACGCCCATGCCACCGGTGGCTTCGCGCACCTGGCTGGCGAAATCCGGCGCACGGGTGACGATGCCGACGTCCAGGCCCAGTGACTTCAACTGGCCGAGCTTGTCGGCAGAACCGGAGGTGCCGATGACGCGCGCACCCAACAGCTTGGCCATCTGGATGCTGGCCACACCCACACCGGACGAAGCACCGGTCACCAGCAGCCATTCATGCGCAGCCAGCTTGCCGTTTTGCACCAGCATGTCGTAGGTCACCAGAAACACCAGCGGCACGCTGGCCGCCTCTTCCCAGCGCATCGACTCGGGCTTGCGCATCGTTTCATCGCTATGCATCACAGCGAATTCGGCAAAGCCGCCCGGCGCACGCCCGAACACCTCGTCACCCACGGCGAAGTGGCTCACGCCGGCGCCCAGCGCCTCGATCACACCGGCCGCTTCCTGGCCAGCCGGCTTGACCGGGCCAGGCTTGTGCAGCCCGATCCCGGCCATGAACTCGCCACGATTGAGCGAAGCCGCCTTGACCTTCACCAGCAGCTCGCCCGGTCCCGGCTTGGGGACGGCCGCTTCACGCGGCTCGAGAAAGGTCTTGCTGCCCTCAGTGCCGAGATACCAGGCTTTCATCGTGATGCTCCAGCGCGGCCTGGCTGCGACACCAGCAACGCCTAAAATTTATCAATAAAAACAATAACTTACAGATATTAGGCCAAACCCTCGGCCTGCATCGCTGCCTGCACCGTGGGGCGGGCTGCCACGCGCGCGGCAAAGGCATTGACGTTGGTCAGACCAGACATATCGAGGTTGCCGCGCTTGGCCCACAGCGTCATGTTGAACAGATAGGCATCGGCGACGGTGAACTGCTCGCCCATCAAAAACGATTTTCCGGCCAGGTCCTTGTCGACCACACCCCAGCGCAGCATCAGGCGGTCGCGGAAAATTTTCTTGATGTCATCCGGAATGGACGGGTTGTACAGCGGCGAGAAGCCCTTGTGCAGCTCGGTGCCGATGAAGGTCAGCCATTCCTGCAGGCGATAGCGCTGCATGGTGCCGGCCTTGGGCGCCAGGCCGCTGTCGGGCTTCTGATCGGCAATGTATTGCACGATGGCCGCGCCCTCGCACAGCAATTCGCCGTTATCCAGACCCAGCGCCGGGATGTAGCCCTTGGGATTGATGGCCAGATAGTCCTCGCCATGCTCGGTCTTCTTGGCCTTGAGATCGACCTTGACCAGATCAAACGCCAGACCAGCCTCGCGCAGGGCGATATGCGGGGAGACCGAACAGGCACCAGGGGTGTAGTAAAGCTTCATCGACGAGTCCTCGGGAGTAGTAGGGAGTTGCAGGGAGTTGTAATAGGGTTGCGCTGGCAAGCAAGCGGGGCGCGATTCTGTCACACATCACGCCGGGGCAGTCCGGGCTGGGGCAGTCCGAACTCACGCAGTACCTCCTCGGTGTGCTCGCCCAGATTGGGCGCATGGCGGCGAATGCTGCCTGGCGTGTCGGAGAACTTCACCGGAATGCCCGGCGCGCACAACCGGCCCTCGGTCGGATGCTCGAAGTGTTGCCAGTAGCCGATGGCCTGCAGATGCGGGTCCTCCAGCAGCTGCGAGGGCGTATTGACCTGGGCAAACGGCAGCTGCGCGGCCTCGAACGCCGCCAGACACTCGGCCGTGGTTCGAACCGCCAGCGTATCGGCGATGAACTTGTACAGCTCGGCAAAGCAGTTGCTGCGCGCCAGCACCGTGGCATAGCGCGGGTCATCGATCATCTGCGGCTGGCCGGCAAAGGCAAAGAAGCGCCGCCACTGATGATCGTTGTAAGGCACCACCGTCACCCAGCCATCGCTGGTCTTGAACGGCTTGCGGTAGGGATTGAGCAGGCGGGCATAACCGGCATCGCCGAGCGCGGGCTCGAAGCTCAGTCCGCCGAAGTGCTCGGGCATGACAAAGCTCACCATACATTCGAACATCGGCACCTCGACAAACTGCCCGCGGCCGGTTTTCTCGCGCGCATACAGCGCCATCGAGATGGCCTGCGACACATGCAGCCCGACCACCTTGTCGGCCACCACGGTATTAGCAAAACGCGGACCGTCCAGGCCGTAGCCCTGGAAGTGGGCAAAGCCGCTGGCGGCCTGGATGGCATCGTCCACCGCCGCCCGTCCGGCGTACGGGCCATCCTCGGAGTAGCCATAGCAGCCGCAATAGATCAGGCGTGGATTGATCGCCTGCAGGGCCGGGTAATCCAGCCCCAGCCGGCGCATCGCCTGCGGCCGCACATTGGAGACGAACACATCGGCCTGCGCCACCATGGCCAGGATCGCGGCCTTGCCGGCGTCACTCTTGGCATCGAGCACGATGCTGCGCTTGTTGCGATTCAGGTTGAGATAGGGCGGGCTCATGCTGTCATGGCGCGAGGGCTTGACCCAGCGAAACACATCGCCCTCGGGCGGCTCGATCTTGATCACCTCCGCACCCATGTCGCCCAGATACTGGGTGCCGAATGGCCCCATGGCAATGGCGGTCATGTCAATGATGGTCACACCATGCAGCGGCCCGCCGCAAGGTGCTGCGCTG
>CAIPUP010000228.1 GCA_903868285.1 uncultured beta proteobacterium | reverse complement strand
TCGCTGACAAAGCGTTCCGGATCGACACCTATGGGCGGCGCGACGTTGTAATGCAGATTGCCATCGCCCAGATGACCAAAGGTGACATGTCGCACACCGGGATAGGCCGCTGCCAGCGCCGCATCGGTCACCCGGATGAATTCGGCAATGCTCGATATCGGTACAGCGATGTCATGCTTGATGTTCTTGCACTCCATCTGCTGCGCCTCGGAGACATGGTCACGCAAGGCCCAGAACGCCGCCGACTGCGCCAGCGACTGCGCCACCGTGGCATCGCGCACCAAGCCCTGCTCCAGTCCGTCACCGAGCAATCGTTCCAGCCCGTCACGCGCCTCCTGCTCGGAGCGCAATTCCGACACTTCCATCAGCGCATATTGCGGATGCCGGTCCGGCAGCGGTGCCAGGCTGCCGGGAAAATGCTTCAGCACCAGTTCCAGGCAATAGTCCGAGAACAATTCAAAGCCGGTGATGCGCTCGCCCAGTTGCGCCCGCGCCAGATTGAACAGCTGCAATGCCTGCTCGGGCGTATCCAGGGCTGCGATGGCAGTCAGGCGCGCCACCGGCTTGGGAAACAGTTTCAGCACTGCGGCAGTGATGATGCCCAGCGTGCCTTCGGCCCCGACAAACAGCTGCTTGAGGTCATAGCCGGTGTTGTCCTTGCGCAGACCGCGCAGTCCGTCCCACACCCGGCCATCGGGCAGCACCACCTCCAGGCCCAGCACCAGCTCGCGCGTATTGCCATAGCGCAGCACGCCAGTGCCGCCGGCATTGGTCGACAGATTGCCGCCGATCACGGCCGAGCCTTCACCACCCAGACTGAGCGGAAACAGTCGATCGACCGCATCCGCAGCTTTTTGCACATTGGCCAGAATGCAACCGGCCTCCACCGTCAGGGTGTTGTTGAGCGCATCCACCGCCCGCACCTTGTTCATGCGTACCAGACTGATCACCAGCTGCTGCCCGCTGCCATCAGGCACCGAAGCACCACACAGGCTGGTGTTACCCCCCTGCGGCACGATGCTGGTACCGGTCTGGGCGCACAGCTGCACCAGTGCTGCCACCTCGGCCGTACTGCCCGGTCGCACCACCGCCAGTGGCCGGCCGCGATAGCGCTTGCGCCAATCATTGACAAAGGGCTGCACATCCTCGCTGGAACTCAAGACATTGCCGGCACCGACAATGGCTGCGGCGCTTTCGAGCAGGTTCATGCCCGCGCTCCCGATCCGGCCAGGGCAGAGCGCATGGCAGCGATGGTGGCCGGATAGTCATTGCTGCCAAAAATCGCCGAACCGGCAACAAAGGTATCCGCACCGGCTGCCGCCACAGCCGCGATGTTGTCGACCTTGATGCCACCGTCGACCTGCAACAGGATGGGCTTGCCCAGGACATCGATACGATCGCGGATGGCGCGCACTTTTTCCAGCGTGTAGGGAATGAATTGCTGCCCGCCAAAACCCGGGTTGACCGACATCACCAGCACCAGATCCAGGCTCGGCAAGACATGATCCAGGCACGACAAGGGCGTGGCCGGATTGAGCACCAGTCCGGCCTTGCAACCACACTCATGAATCAGGCCAATGGTGCGATCGACATGGTCACTGGCCTCGGGATGAAAGCTGATCAGATTGGCGCCGGCCTTGGCGAAATCCGGCACGATGCGATCCACCGGTTTGACCATCAGATGCACGTCGATCATGGCATCGGTCAGCGGACGTATGGCCGAGCACACCAGCGGGCCGATGGTGAGGTTGGGCACATAATGGTTGTCCATGACATCGAAGTGAATCATGTCGGCGCCAGCGGCCAGCACCGCCTTGACCTCTTCGCCCAGACGGGCGAAATCGGCCGAGAGAATGCTGGGAGCGATACGGTACTGCACAGGCTTAGCCATGATTACTTTCCTGATTGGCAGCCTTATCTTCTATCGCCACTTCGGCAGCAGTGCCTGGAGTGCTACGGCGCGGCAAGGTCCACCAGACGATGAACACAAACAGACCCAAGGCCAGACCCGCCTCGAGAAACAAAATCCATATGCCCTCACCCATGCGCCAGACTCCTGTTGATGCCATACCGCAGATGGCAAGACTGCCGATGATACCCGCGCCGCTTTGCCTGCCGCCGCCCGGACCGCGATCCGCATCGCCGTCGGCCTTGCTGTTGGCATTGATGCCGGCCTTGCTGTTGGCGTCACTGCTGGCATCGCTGAGCGGCTGTGCACCACTGCCAACCAGACCGCCGGTGATTGAACGCCAACCCGGCGCGACGACGCCTGCCATGCCCGGCATGACGACCCCACCCGCTGCACCCATCAGCAAACCCAGCCTGGTTCCAGCGCGCTTTGCCGACCTGCCAGGCTGGGCCGAGGACGACCTGCGCGCCTGGCTGCCGGCCCTGGCACATTCCTGCGGTGTCGCGCTGCGGCGGGCGCAATCGCCCTGGCTGGCGTTGTGCCAAAGTCTCGATGCACTCAATGCCGCCTCAGCAGTGGAACTGCGGCAACGACTGGAGGTAATGCTGCAGCCGTGGCAACTGCGTCATGCAGAAGGCAGCAACGCCGCGATGGACGGCGGCCTGGAAACCGGCCTCATCACCGGCTATTACGAACCGGTCCTGCAAGGCAGTCGCCAGCGCGTGGCGCCCTATTTGCATCCGCTGTATGCCACGCCAGACGATCTGCTCAGCATCGACCTGAGCAGCCTCTATCCGGAATTGCGCAACCTGCGTCTGCGTGGCCGCCTCGAGGGACGGCGCGTCGTGCCCTATGCCTCGCGTAGCGACATTGAGCGCGATGGGCCGGCGCTGCAAGCCAAAACACTGCTCTGGGTGGACGATGCGGTGGAGGCGTTTTTCCTGCAGATACAAGGCTCGGGACGCATCCGCCTGCCCGATGGCAGCACCACCCGTGTTGGCTATGCCGATCAGAACGGTCATCCCTATCGCCCCATCGGCCGCTGGCTGGTCGAGCAGGGCGAACTGGCGCGCGATCAGGTGTCGATGCAAAGCATCAAGCAATGGGCCAGCGCCAATCCGGCGCGGTTGCAAGAGCTGCTGTCGCAGAACCCGAGCTATGTGTTCTTTCGCGAACTGCCCGACAGCAACGCCGGGCCGATCGGCGCGCAGGGCGTCGCCCTCACCAATGAGCGCTCGCTGGCCATCGATCCGCGCACTACGCCTCTGGGAACGCCGGTGTTTCTATCGACCACGCGACCCGATAACGGCCAGCCGCTGAACCGGCTGATGATGGCGCAGGACACTGGCGGGGCAATTCGTGGCGCAGTGCGGGCCGATCTGTTCTGGGGCTCCGGCCCGCAGGCGGGTGAACTGGCCGGACGCATGCGCCAGCAGGGCCG
Organism: uncultured beta proteobacterium; assembly: GCA_903868285.1. GTDB lineage: Bacteria > Pseudomonadota > Gammaproteobacteria > Burkholderiales > SG8-39 > CAIPUP01. Next base: position 1,989 of record CAIPUP010000228.1, on the reverse strand, counting down.
GCTGTGGCTGCTCTGGCCGGTTGGCAGCCAGCCACCCGGCACCACTCAGTAGGTGTAAAAATAGTTGTTTAAAATCAATAACTTATAGAATTTTTGGCGAGGCTGTCCTGCTAGCGGGAAGCGGCAAACAGTCGCTGCACTTCCTCGATGCGCGAACCCACCACGCGCTGGCCGTTACTCATCACCGTCACCGGCACCGACTTGATGCCCAGATTGCGGCCCAGCTCCAGCATGCGCGGCAAGGGCACATCGCAATCGGTATTGGCTGGCAGACGCTTTCCGCTGAGCATCCACTCGTTGTAGGCACGCGCACGGTCTGGGGCGCACCAGATGGCGCGCGCCTTGTCGGGTGAATCCTTGGCCAGGATGGGATAGAGGAAGGTGTAGATCGTCACATCGTCCAGCTTGGCGATGCCTTGATCGAGCTGCTTGCAATACGGACAGTTGGGATCGGAGAACACGGCGATCTGGCGCTTGCCGTTGCCGCGCACCTGTTTGATCGCCAGCTCCAGCGGCAGGCTATCAAAGCGCACCTCCGACAATTTATCGATGCGATCCTGCGTCAGGTTGCGACGACTGCGGGCATCGATCACTTCGCCATTGATCAAATAGCTGGCGCGCTCATCGGTATAAACAATCTCCTGCCCCATCTGCACTTCATACAGGCCGAGAAAACCGGCCTTCATCACACGATCGATCTTCATGCCGGGAAAGCGCGCTTCCAGTTCGCGCTTGATGGTGGTTTCTTGGGACTGGGACTGGGCCTGCAGCGGTGCCGACGGCGTCAGGCTCAGCAAGCATAGCAACAGCCCCAGCAACAGCGCGGGGGCACGACCAAAGCCGTGCGAGCCGATGTGCGCGCCGATGTGCGCGCTGATGGCAGTGTTGGGCTTGATCATGAACATCCTTTCAAAAACTTCCGAATTGAATAAAACCATCGCTGGCAAGGGCTCAATGCTGCGCCGCCTGACGCACCATCAGGGTCTTGATGAACGGCAAGGCATTGCAAAAGCGCAGGCCGGCATTACGCAGCCGGCGCACACCAGGACGATCGCTCGCGAACAAGGCCATCAAGCCCTCGGTCAACCACTGCATGCGCAACACATCTTCGGCGCGTGCCCGCGCCACACGTCGCAACACATGGCGCGCGCCGGGGTCGGGCAGTGCTGATGCGGTCGATGCGCGCACCGCAACAGCCTCCTGCACACACAGCGTCTGATACAGCGCAGCGACATCAGCAAAGCCCAGATTGGCGCCCTGCCCGGCCAGCGGATGCACCACATGCGCCGCATCGCCCAGCAACAACAGGCGCGGCCCGGTCATGCTGGCCGCCGATTGAAACTGCAACGGATGTGCAGCGGCCGCTGTCAACAGTTGCAGGCTGTCAGGGCTGAGGCCGCCGGCCAGCGCCACCGCCGCACACAGCTGCGGCGCGTCCATCGCCAGCAGCGCCTGGGCATGTTCGGGCGTGGTCGACCACACCATTGCCATGCGCTGACCTGGCAGGGGCAGCCAGGCCAGGATGCTGTCGCCAAGAAACCATTGCCTGGCGCAGTCGCGGTGGGGATGCGCGCTGGCGAGCTGAAAATTGGCTACCACCGCCACCTGCGCGTAAGGCCTGCGCCGCACCGCAATGCCCGCCAGTTCACGCAGCCGGGACTGCGCGCCATCGGCCGCAAGCACCAAGCGCGCAGCACAGCGCTGACCATCGGCCAGGATCAGGTTGGGCAGGCCATCCACCGTCTCCATTGCCGCCAGTTCGGCCCGCTCGACCAGGCGCACACCCGGGGCCTGCTGCAGGCAGCGCAGCAGGGCTGCCCGCAATTGACTGTTCTCGACGATGCGGCACAACTCTTCCACACCGGACTCGTACGCCGACAGCCCGAGCTGCGACAGTGCATCATCGCCGCTGATCTGCATCGCATACACCGGGGCGCAGCGTGCGCTGTCGAGCTGCGCCAGCACACCGAGTGCCTCCAGCAGGCGCAG